>JBCKVB010000021.1:0-25714 GCA_038924245.1 Gammaproteobacteria bacterium
GTCATTTGTGCCACGTCATCTGAAGACAGCCCTCAGATCTGTTCATACGCCTTAAGAAAGTCATCCCTTGGAAGACGAAAAACAGAGGGAAGGTCAATTTTACAGTAGCCCATGCGGGTTAAATCGTTTCCGCCTTTTGTTCGCGTTGGAGTAATGATTGAACCGCGGCGCGCGGATTTTTGCCTTCGTGCAGCACGCAATACACCTGTTCGCTGATGGGCATTTCGATGCCATGTATTTGCGCCAGGCGCATGACTTCGCGCGCGGTGGGTACGCCTTCCACGATTTGGCCGATGTCACGCAGTGCGTCCGCGAGCGGTGTGCCGCGCGCGAGGGCGAGGCCCAAGCGGCGGTTGCGCGACTGGTCGTCGGTGCAGGTGAGCACGAGATCGCCTAGGCCGGCAAGCCCCATGAAGGTTTCGCGCTTGCCGCCGAGCGCTACCCCTAAGCGCATCATCTCCGCCAGGCCGCGCGTAATGAGGGCGGCGCGCGTGTTGGCGCCTAGCCCCAGGCCGTCGGCGATGCCGGCGGCGATGGCGAGCACGTTTTTGACCGCCCCTCCCACTTCCACGCCGATCACATCGTTCGAGGTGTAAGCGCGCAAGGTGTCGCTGTGCAGGCGCGCGGCGAGATCGGCGGCGAATTGCGGATTTTCCGACGCGACGGTGAGCGCGGTGGGCGAACCCGCCGCGACCTCGCGCGCGAAGGTGGGGCCGGAGATCACCGCCGTGGCGCGCGCGCCGAGTATTTCCCGCGCCACTTCGTGCAGCGGTTTTCCTGATTCCGGTTCCAGCCCTTTGGTGGCCCAGGCGACGCGCATGTGCGGTTTCAGATGAGGCGCGAGGCGCGTTAACGTTGCGCGGAAGGCGTGGCTGGGCACGGCGATCAGGCAGTCATCCGCAGCACTCAGTGCGTGCGCCAAGTCGGCGCTGACTTGCAGGCTGCCGGGGAAAATAACGTCTGGCAGAAAGCGTGCATTGCTGCGCTCTTGCGCAAGTCGCGTCATGTGCTGCGCGTTGTGGCCCCACAATAGAACGGGTGCGTTATTGCGCGCGAGCAGCAGCGCGAGCGCCGTGCCCCAGGAGCCCGCGCCGAGCACGCACAGGGAAGAGGGTGATGCGCTATGGGGATGTTGGCGCAAGGCGCGGTGTTAATGGGTGGCCGGCTGCTCGGCGCGTTGTTTCTGCGCGTGGGTGTAGATGGCTTCAAAATTGACCGGCGCGAGCAGCAATTGCGGAAACCCGCCTTTGGTGACCAGGTCCGAGATCACTTCCCGCGCAAACGGGAACAGCACGTTGGGGCAGAAGCTGCCCAGGGTGCGCGCCAGTTCTTCTTTTTCCAGCCCCTTGATGGTGAACAGTCCGGCCTGCTGCACCTCCGCCAGGAAAGCGGTTTTGTCGCCGAGCTTGGCGGTGACGGTCACGCTGAGCACCACCTCGTGCACATGATCGCCCTGCTGTGTGGCATGGCTTTGCAGGTGCAGGTTGATCTCCGGCGTCCATTGCCCGGTGAAAATCTGCGGCGAGCCGGGTGTTTCAAAGGACAGGTCTTTGACATACACTTTCTGGATAAAAAACTGTACGTCGTTGCCGGGGGACGTTGCTGTGTCGGTCATGTGAATTCCTTGGTTATATTTTGTGTGGCGCATCAGGCGCACTGGAGCAATGTGTCCAACTCTCCGCGATGTTCCAGGCGCGCCATCTCCTCGAAGCCGCCCACGTGTGTCTCGCCGACGAAGATTTGCGGCACGCTGCGGCGCCGGCTGCGCTGCTCCATCTCCGCGCGCCGCACAGGCTCCTGGTCCACGCGCACCTCGGTGTAGCGCACGCCCTTCTTTTGCAGCAGTTGGCGCGCCATCACGCAGTAGGGGCAGGCGCCGGTGCTGTAGATCAGAACTTCTTTATGAGCGCGCGTCATGTTCACTGCTTACTTGGTGCTGAGCGGGAACTTGGCGTCCTTCCAGGCGAGCAGGCCGCCCGCCAGTTTGTAAACCTGCTGAAAGCCCTGTTTGCGCAAGATCGTGGCGGCGCGCGCGGAGAACTGGCCGTTCTGGCAACTTACAACAATGGGTTTGTTTTTGAGCTTTTCCAGCTCCGCCGTGCGCCCTTCGAGGCTCGCAAGCGGGATGGACGCAGCGTTCACGATGTGACCCTGCTTGAAATCCTGTTCCTCGCGCACGTCCAGCACGGCGGCCTCTTCGCGGTTGATGAGGCGCGCGGCTTCCTGCGGCGAGACCTCTTTGAAACCCAGCATTTTCTGCGCCAGTCCGTCGGACAAGAGCAGGGCCACGATCACCAGCAGCGCCGTGAACAGTATCCAATGATTGATAATGAATTGACCGGCGTGTTCCATAATTCCTCAAAATGCCCCGTCCAGCACGCTACGCCTGCTGCGACGCACACGGACGTGCTAGTGTCGCGGGAGGCAGGAAGCCGGAAGCGACCAACGGGTAAATAAAATGGTATATAATACAGTGATTTTTACTCACGCGGCTAACAGTATTTGCGGGCACGGCCTTGAAAACGGGCTGACGCCGCCCAAATTTTTAATCTATTTCCAAGACGCCAGAAACCGCTGCCATGTCAAAGAGACCAAGCCCCCTGTTGCTCGTCGTGCTGGACGGCTGGGGTTACAGTGAAAGCGCCACAGGCAACGCCATCCACGGCGCGCGCAAGCCGGTGTGGGATGCGCTTTGGAAAAATCACCCGCACACCCTGATCCGCACCTCCGGCACGGACGTGGGGTTGCCCGCCGATCAGATGGGCAACTCCGAGGTGGGACACCTGAATCTCGGCGCGGGGCGCGTGGTGTATCAGGAATTCTCGCGCATCAGCCGCGCCATCAAGACCGGCGCGTTTTACGACAACCCCACCCTCACCGGCGCGGTGGACAAGGCGCGCACGCACGACAAGGCGGTGCACATCCTGGGCCTGCTCTCGCCCGGCGGCGTGCACAGCCATGAAGAGCATATTCTCGCCATGGCCGAGCTGGCGGTAAAGCGCGGCGCGCAGAAGGTGTACGCGCACGTGTTTCTCGACGGGCGCGATACCGCGCCGAAGAGCGCGCAAGGTTCGCTTAAGGCGTTGCAGGACAAATTCAGCGCGCTGGGTTGCGGGCGCATCGCCTCCCTCATCGGGCGCTACTACGCCATGGACCGCGACCACCGCTGGCCGCGCATCCAGGAGGCGTACGATCTCATCACGCAAGGCAAGGCGGAATTCCAGGCACTCGATGCGCTCTCCGCGCTCGATAGGGCCTATGCGCGCGGCGAGTCGGACGAATTCGTCAAGGCCACCGCCATCGTGCCGCCGGGGGCAAAGCCGGCGCGCGTGGAGGATGGCGACGTGGTGGTGTTCATGAACTTCCGTTCCGACCGCGCGCGCCAGATCACGCGCCCGTTCATCGAGCCGGATTTCGACGGCTTCCAGCGCGCGCTGAGGCCCAAGCTCGGCGCGTTTGTGACGCTCACCGAGTACAGCGATGATTTCGACATTCCGGTGGCGTTTCCGGCGGAGCGCCTGAACAATGTATTCGGCGCCTATGTCGCGCAACGCGGGCTGCATCAGTTGCGCATCGCGGAGACCGAGAAATACGCGCACGTCACGTTCTTTTTCAACGGCGGCGAAGAGCGGCCGTTCGAGGGCGAAGATCGCATCCTGGTGCCGTCGCCCCTGGTGACAACCTATGACTTGCAGCCGGAGATGAGTGCGCCGCAGGTGACGGAGCGTCTGGTGCAGGCCATCGAGAGCGGCAAATACGACGTGATTATCTGTAACTTCGCCAACCCCGACATGGTGGGGCACACCGGCAACTTCGACGCCGCGGTCAAGGCCATTGAGGCGATAGACGCCGCGCTGGGAAAAATTCAGCCCGCCTTGCGGCGGGTGGGCGGCGAGATGCTCATCACCGCCGATCACGGTAACGCCGAGCAGATGATCGGCGACGGCACCGGCCAGGCGCACACCGCGCACACCACCAATCCGGTGCCGTTTATTTACGTGGGGCGTCCGGCGCTGATCGCCAAGGGTGGCGTGCTGTCCGACGTCGCGCCCACGTTGTTGTACCTGATGGGGCTGCCCATTCCCGCCGAGATGACGGGCCGCCCGCTGGTGACGCTGGTTGAGGAAGACCGCGCTTACGCTGGTTAGCGCGCTGTTGTGCGGCTTAAATCCCGTGGCCGCCGGCGCTCCGGGGGCTGCGACCCAGGCCGATCTGGACCGGTTGCACAGCCGTATCGAGTCGCTGCGTGAAGGCCTGACGCGTTCCGAAGGCGAGCGCAGCGCCCTGCGTACTGAATTGCGCGACACGGAGCAAAAGATCGCGCTCTCCGGCAAGCGGCTGCGCCAGATCAACGCTGAGTTACAGTCGCGCGAACGCGGATTGAACGGGCTGTTGCGCGAGCAGGTACAACAGCAAGAGGAGCTGGGCGCGCAGCGCGGCGCGTTGACCGCTCAATTGCGCGCCGCCTACATGATGGGCCGCGAGCCTTATCTGAAACTGTTGCTCAATCAGCAAGACCCCGCCGCGCTGGGCCGCAGCCTCGCGTACTACGGCTACTTCAACCGCCTGCGCAGCGCGCGCATGAGCGAGGCCGCCATGCGGCTGTCCGGGCTGACTACGCTGGAGCGGAACATCCGTGAGGAAACCGCGCAACGCCTGGCGTTGCGCGAGCAAGAGCTGGCGGAACGCAAGGCTTACACGGCAAACCGCGCGGCGCGCACCGGGGTGCTGGCCAAGCTCAACAGCGAAATCCGCACCCAGGGCGATGAGCTGGAGCGCGCCACCCAGGACGAGAAGCAGCTTGCGGAATTGTTGCGCAAACTGAAGCCTGCGCTGGCACGCATTCCGCGTGAGACGGGCGCGTCGCCGGACACGCCGTTTGCCGCGCTCAGGGGCAAGCTGAACTGGCCGGTGCAGGGGCAAATCAGCGCGCGCTATGGCAGCGCGCGCCTGGAGGGACGGCTCAAATGGCAAGGGGTGCTGATCGAAGCGCCGGAAGGGAACGAGGTGCGCGCCGTGTCGCGCGGGCGGGTGGCCTTCAGCGACTGGCTGCGCGGGTTGGGACAACTGGTGGTCATAGATCACGGCGGCGGCTACATGACGCTGTACGGTCACAATCAGGCGCTTTTTAAAGAGGCCGGTGACTGGGTGGAGGCGGGCGAAGTGATCGCCAGCGTGGGCGCGAGCGGCGGGCGCGACAAGCCGGGCCTGTACTTCGAGGTGCGTGAGCAGGGTGAAGCGCGCGATCCGGCAGCCTGGTGTGTAGCGAATCTCTGATTATCGGAGTTTCCGCGGCACAATAGGCAAATGTCATGAACCCGGTTAATATAGGAATTAATGCTGGCGATTAAAGCTCGCCAGCTTGTCATGGAGCCGTTAATGAAATTCACCACCCGTAATTTACTGATCTTGCTGCTCGGCGCGGTGATGGGCGTTTCCATCAGCCTCGGCGCTGGCGTGTTCGCGCAGCGCGAGGAAGCCCGTCCCGCGCTGCCGCTGGAGGAGTTGCGCACGTTCACCGAGATATTCAGAAAGATCAAGAGCGACTACGTGGAGCCGGTCGAGGACAAGGCGCTACTGGAGCACGCCATCCGCGGCATGCTCTCCGGCCTGGACCCGCACTCCAGCTATCTCGATGCCGAGGAATTCAAAGACCTGCAAGCCGGCACCACCGGCGAATTCGGCGGCCTGGGGCTGGAGGTCGGCATGGAAGACGGCTTCGTCAAGGTCATCGCGCCGATAGACGATACGCCCGCCAGCCGCGGCGGGATTCATGCCGGCGATCTCATCATCCGCCTGGACGATACCCCGCTGCAAGGCATGCCGCTGAACGAGGCGGTGAAACTCATGCGCGGTGCGCCGGGCACCAATATTACCCTAACCATTATCCGCAAGGGCGAGGGAAAGCCGCTCAAGATCACGCTCACGCGCGCGGTCATCAAGGTGAAGAGCGTCAAGACGCAAACCCTGGAGCCGGGCTTCGGCTACCTGCGCGTCTCGCAGTTCCAGTCGCAGACCGGCGATAATCTGATCGAGGCGGTGAAAAAACTCAAGCAGGAGAACGGCGGTACGTTGAAGGGCATGGTGCTCGATCTGCGCAACAACCCGGGTGGCGTGTTGAGCACCGCGGTCGCGGTGAGCGATGCGTTCCTGGACAGCGGGCTGATCGTGTACACCGAAGGCCGCATCAAGAACTCGCAACTCAAATACAGCGCCACCTCCGGTGACGTATTGAAGGACGCGCCGCTGGTGGTGCTGGTGAACGGCGGTTCGGCCTCGGCCTCGGAGATCGTGGCGGGCGCGCTGCAGGATCACCGGCGCGCGGTGGTGATGGGCAGCAAAACCTTCGGCAAGGGTTCGGTGCAAACCATCCTGCCCATGGCCAATGACACCGCGCTGAAACTTACCACGGCGCGCTACTTCACGCCCAAGGGACGCTCCATTCAGGCGGAAGGCATCATGCCGGATATCGTGCTCCACGATGTCAAGCTGATGGCGGCGGAAAAGTCAGGCGTGGAGCCGCTCAAAGAGGCGGACCTGACGCGCCACTTGATCAACGGCAAGATCAACGGCGACAAACCAGGCGTCGTGCCGGCCGTTGGCGCGGACAAGGACAAGGACAAGGAACCACTCGTCAGCACGGATTACCAGCTTTATGAGGCGCTCAACCTGCTCAAGGGCCTGACCGTCTTGCAGACGCGCAACTGATTTGCGGCGGTTACTTTCTCTCTCGGTGAGAGGTGTTTCTGATGATGAGCTGCAGCCGGGAGGCGCGGTGAGCAAAAAGGTGCTCGTACCTTTGGCCCAGGGTTGCGAGGAACTGGAAGCGGTCACCATCATAGACCTGCTGCGCCGCGCCGGAATCACGGTGGTAACGGCGGGACTCGACGCCGAGCCGGTGGTGGCGAGCCGGGGCACACGCCTGCTCCCCGACACCACGCTCGACGAAGCGCTCAAACAAGATTACGACATGGTGGTACTGCCGGGCGGTCAGCCGGGCAGCGATAATCTCAACCGCGACCCGCGCGTCCACGCCTTGCTCAAGAAAATGGCCGACAGCGACAAATTCACCGCCGCCATCTGCGCCGCCCCCGCCGTGCTCGCCCATGCCGGATTACTGAAGGGCAAGCACGCTACCAGTTTCCCTGGTGTGCTGGAAAAGCTCACGCACACCGGTGTAACCCTGCAAGATCAGGCCGTGGTGAAGGACGGCAAGGTCATCACCTCCAAAGGCCCCGGCACGGCGATGGATTTCGCGCTGGAGCTGATCGAGGTGCTGGCGGGCAAGGAAAAACGCGCGCAGGTGGAAGCCGACTTACAGCGTCCGCACCAGCAGTAGTGATCACAAAATCAATCGAGTCTGACCCCGTTGGTTTGCTCGTTGCAAACCAAGGAGGAAGTTATGCTGACTGAAGCACCTTACGTTCCGGCGCAGGACGCGCCAGTGACGCGTTGTTTTTTAGGGTGTCTACTTTAAGTTAGATGAAGGGGCGGCCTGTGGCTGACATTGCAGAGAAAATATTACTGTTCCACGATCAATTACAAACAGATGTCAATCATCGGTATAAGTCTTGGGAGCATTGCTATTCATATTTTTCTGGTACTGCAATCGACGAAGATCATGCATGTCTTCATCTGTCGTTCTATCTCGCTAGCTGGGGCATGTACCGTGGCTCTAGCTTTCTTCTTTGGAAAGACTATTTTATTCACCGAGAGGTTGTCAGAAAAATTCTCACCATGGGACGGTTAAGAAACATAGATTTTTCTCAACAGCACGAACAAGTGGTTAGCGAAGTTATCAAGTTAGTGACTTGGATTAAAGAGTGGTATCAGGAAAACATTACCCGAGTTAATGGCAAAGAAACAAACGTCAATGTCACTGACACATTGGCCACTAAAATACTTCTCGGCACCCTCGGGTGCATACCAGCTTATGATAGATATTTTATTGACGGCTTGCGTACTTTGAATATTGGTTACTCCTCATTGTCTGAACGCAACTTTGGTGCTGTTGTCAGGTTTTATCAACAAAACATGTTCGCATTCAACAATGCTCAGATGAGCATTCAGAAAAGCAGTGGAACCCACTATCCTGCAATGAAGCTTGTTGACATGTACTTCTGGCAAATAGGCTATGAAAACGACCAATAACCATCTAACCCGGCGCTCAAAAACAAAGGGGTCAAGTTCATTGTATGACTACCCTGCCCTGCCTCGTCTCACCTGCTCTAATTGCTTCGCCAGGGGCATGCGGGGAAGGGTGGAATAACACGGTTCATATAGTCATACAATGAACTTGGGGGGGGTCCTGAATTTTGTGTAAACGTAGCGAACAAGAGGGGTCAGGTCTTGCCTTTTGCCTTTCCCGTGCTATCGGGGTCAGGTCTATAATCATACATCTTTGAAAATTTCTATTTTTGGGTTTTCCTACAGGCTCGTTAGAGGGCGAAACAAATAACCGTGGGCCTCACCGGCGACTACAAACTTACGGGATCGGGCTGGTCGGAGCCGGACCCGCTACGCTTGATCCGACCTACCATTGCTCAATCTGTCAGCCACGCGGCCAGCGCGCGATCAGGATGAGTGCGCCCACTCCTCCCAACAGCCAGCTTAAGAAGGGTACGCTCCAGAAGGCATAGGGCTCGGACACGCTCGTACTGCTGATGACAGCGGCGCTCACGATGAACGCGGCGCCCGCGACGGCGGCATAGCTGCGCTGATTGGCGCGTTTGATTTCAGCGCGCAGCTTTTCCAGTTCGGCGGATTTCCATTCTGCTTGCAGTTTGCCATCGCGCCCCTGTTGCAGAAATTCATGTATCAGCAGCGGCAACTGCGGGAGTTTTTCCGCCCACACCGGGGCATTCACGCGCAATGCCTTGAACAGCGCGCGCGCGCCGACCTGCTCGCTCATCCAGCGCTCCAGAAACGGCTTGGCGGTGGTCCACAAATTGAGATCGGGATACAGTTCTCTTCCCAGGCCTTCGATGGCGAGCAGCGTCTTTTGCAACAGCACCAGTTGCGGCTGCACCTCCATGTTGAAGCGGCGCGCGGTTTGGAATAAGCGCAGCAGCAGTTGGCCGAAGGAGATGTCTTTTAAAGGCCGCTCGAAGATCGGCTCGCACACGCTGCGGATGGCGGACTCGAACTCATCCACGCGCGTGCCGGGCGGCACCCATCCCGCCTCCACGTGCGCCTGCGCCACGCGCTTGTAGTCGCGGTTGAAAAAGGCCATGAAGTTTTCTGCCAGATAACGCTGGTCGCGCTCACTCAAAGTGCCCATGATGCCGAAGTCCACCGCCATGTAGCGGCCGTCCTTGGAGACGAAGATATTGCCGGGGTGCATGTCGGCGTGAAAGAAATTGTGCCGGAACACCTGGGTGAAAAAGATTTCCACGCCGCGCTCGGAGAGCTGTTTGAGGCTGACGCCTTGTGCGACGAGCGCATCAATATCACGGATGGGCGTGGCGAAGATGCGTTCCATCACCATCACGTTGCGCCGCGTGAGCGGCCAGATGATCTCCGGCACGTACAGCAGATCGGAGCCCGCGAAGTTGCGCCGCAATTGGCTGGCGTTGCCCGCCTCGCGCAGCAAATCCAGTTCATCGTGCAGGGTTTTGTCAAACTCCGCCACTACCTCGCGCGGACGCAAGCGTCTGGCTTCCGCCCAGTAACGCTCCGCGAGTCCGGCGATAAAATACAGTAGGTCCAGATCGCGCTGGATGTCTTTTTCCACGTCCGGGCGCAGCACCTTGATGATGATCTGCCTGCCGTCGGGCAGGCGCGCCGTGTGCACCTGGGCGATGGAGGCGGCGGCGAGCGGCGCCGGGTCGAACTCCTGAAACACCTCTGCCACCGGTTTACCATACGCCTGTTCGATGATGCGCTGCGCCTGCTCGCCCGAAAAAGGCGTGACGCGATCCTGCAACAGGGTTAGTTCCGTGGCGATGTCTTCCGGCAGCAGGTCGGGGTGGGTGGAAAGCAGTTGGCCGAATTTGACGAAGATCGGCCCCAGCTCTTCCAGCGCCAGACGAATCCGTTTGCCGCGCGGCGCGCGTTCGCCGCGCAGCCAGTACCAGGGCAGGAAATACACCAGATAACGCAACGGGCGGAATAAATGCGTGGCCAGTATCAGCTCATCCAGCCCGTGCTTGACCAGCACGAAGTTGATGTGCAGCAGGCGCAATAGTTGGCGCGGCGCGGTCATGAATTATGCTCTTTTTGCGTAAGCGTATGCAGGCGCGCGATGCGCGCTTCCACGCGCGCCATATCATCGCGCAGGGTGTCTACGGCGCTCAGGAATTCCGCTACTTCAGTCGCGGCGGGCAGGTTGCGCGCCTCTTCCTGTTGATACTCGGCGAAGTCCCGGCCCAGCGTGGCCAGCGTGCTTTTACCGAAGGCGTGCGCCGCGCGCGCGGCGCGGCCTATCTCGTGCGCGATCATGTCGCCGGTCAGTCTGGAGAGTTGTTCTTCCCAGTCTATGTCCAGGCCGTCGAATAGCTCCTTGAAACGCCGGCCCAGCTCTGCGTCGCCGGTGATATCCACCGCGCCGGCGCTGAACGCCTCATGCGCTTGACCGGGCAGCGCCATGCGTAACATGCCCCAAGGGGTGCCGCGAATAACGGCGTCGGGTGCAGAGGTTATGCTGTCCAGCACCTCGATTCCGGCGGCGCTTGGCCTTAAATAGTACAGCCAGTTGAGCCCGCTCACCTCAAACGCGATCACCTTGCCGGAGAGGGCGCTCACGCGCGCCAGCGTGTCGGGGTCGAGGCGCAGGGTGTGATTCAGCGCGCCTTCAAACAAACGCGTGAGCGCTGGCGCGTTCAAAACTTATAACCCCGGTGCAGGGCCACGATGCCGCCGCTCAAGTTTAAATAATCGCAGCGCTCGAAGCCCGCCGCGCCCATCATGGTCTTCAGTGTGTCCTGATCGGGATGCATGCGTATGGATTCGGCGAGATAACGGTAGCTCGCCTCGTCCTGGGCGATCCATTTGCCGAGTTGCGGCAGTATGTTAAACGAGTACCAGTCATACAGGCTTTGCAATCCCGTTGCGCGTGGCTGGGAAAATTCCAGGATCAGCATCCGCCCGCCCGGCTTCAATACCCGGTACATGGCGGCCAGCGCGGCGTCCTTGTGCGTGACGTTGCGCAGGCCGAAGGCGATGGTGATACAGTCGAAGTAATCATCGGGGAACGGCAGGTGTTCGGCGTCGGCCTGCACGTACAGGATATTGCCCACCGCTCCCTCATTGGCAAGACGGTCGCGCCCAGCGCTCAGCATGGCGTGATTGATGTCGGCGACTACCAGCTGTCCTTGCGACGTGCAAGGACGCACTAGTGTCGCGGGAGGCAGGACGCCGGGAGCGACCGACGTGCAGGAACGCACTAGTGTCGCGGGAGGCACGACTCCAGGGATGGAGGAGGTAGAATCGCGTCGGGAACAGCGATCGAGGACGCCGGGAGCGACCGCGCCGATCCGCGCGGCAAGCCGGCTGGCCATGTCGCCCGTGCCTCCGGCGAGGTCCAGCACGCGGCTGTCGCCGCGCACGCCGCTCAGTTGCGCGGCGAAGTGTTTCCAGTAGCGATGGATGCCAAACGACATGACATCGTTCATGAGATCGTAATTGGGTGCGACCGAGTCGAACACCGCGCCGACCTTGCGCGCCTTTTCAGCTTCGCTCACCGTCTGGAAACCAAAGTGGGTGTTTTTTTCCATAGTGTCTTACGGCGCGGTGCGCTGTATCCCCGCCTTTTTCAAGCGCTCCAGATAGTCGCGCCATTTTTCTTCATGGTGCGCGCCGAGTTCATGGAGCAACTGCCAGGAATAAAGCCCGCTGTCATGGCCGTCATCGAAACACAGGTGCACGGCGTAACTTCCCACCGGGTCAATGGCGCTGATGTTGACGTTTTCCTTGCCCGTCTGCAACACCTCTTGCCCCGGCCCGTGGCCGCGTACCTCGGCCGAGGGCGAGTACACGCGCAGATATTCACACGGCAATTGAAAGCGCGCGCCGTCATCGAAGGCGACTTCGAGGATGCGGGATTGCTGGTGCAATACGATATCTGTGGGGCGCGGGCTGTTCTGGGTCATGGGTTACAGGATATAGCGCGTCAAATCCTCATCCTTGATGAGATCGCCGAGTTGCTGATCCACATAGGCCGCGTTGATTTCCACCGTCTTGCCCGCCTGAGCGGAGGCGTCAAAGGAAATGGTCTCCAGCAGGCGCTCCAGCACGGTGTGCAAGCGGCGCGCGCCGATGTTCTCGGTGCGTTCATTGATGTGGCAAGCCATCTCGGCGATGCGCGCGATGCCGTCTTTGGTAAAACACAGATCAACGCCCTCGGTGGCGAGCAGCGCGCTGTATTGCCTGGTGAGCGAGGCGTCCGGCTCGGTGAGGATGCGCACGAAATCCTCCACGCGCAAGGCATCCAGTTCCACCCGAATCGGCAGGCGGCCTTGCAGTTCCGGGATCAGATCGGAAGGCTTGGCGAGGTGAAACGCGCCGGAGGCGATGAACAGGATATGGTCGGTCTTGACGATGCCGAACTTGGTGGACACGGTGCAGCCTTCCACCAGCGGCAGCAGGTCGCGCTGCACGCCTTCGCGCGACACGTCCGCGCCCGCGTATTCGCCGCGCCGCGCGATTTTGTCTATTTCATCCAGGAACACGATGCCGTTTTGCTCCACGTTGTGCAGGGCGCGTGCGCGCAGCGCTTCTTCGTCTATCATCTTGGCGGCGGCCTCATCGGTGAGCAGCTTGAGGGCTTCTTTCACGGTCAGCTTGCGCGTGCGCATGCGGCCCGCGCCCAGATTCTGAAACATGCTTTGCAACTGGCTGGTCATCTCCTCCATGCCGGGCGGGCCCATGATCTCCACGCCCAGCGGCATGGCGTTCAGCTCCACCTCGATCTCGCGCTCATCGAGCGCGCCCTCGCGCAGCTTTTTGCGGAACACCTGGCGCGTAGCGGGCTCTTCTTCAGAGGTGGGTGTGGCGCTACGCGCGGGGCGCAACAGGATGTCGAGAATACGCTCTTCGGCGCTGTCCTCGGCGCGCTCACGCACCTTGGCCATCTCTTCCTCGCGCGCCATCTTGATCGCGCCGTCCACCAGGTCGCGGATGATGGATTCCACATCGCGCCCGACGTAACCGACCTCGGTAAACTTGGTCGCTTCCACCTTCAGAAACGGCGCATTGGCGAGCCGCGCCAGGCGGCGCGCGATCTCCGTCTTGCCCACGCCGGTGGGGCCGATCATGAGTATGTTCTTGGGCGTGATCTCGCTGCGCAGCGGCTCGGCGATCTGCGCGCGCCGCCAGCGGTTGCGCATGGCAATCGCCACCGCGCGCTTGGCGGCGGATTGGCCGACGATGTGCTTGTCCAGTTCATGGACGATTTCATCTGGGGTCATCATGACGATAAGATGGCGGCGAACAGCCGGTTTTTACAGTTCTTCAAAGGTGAGATTGCGGTTGGTGTAAATGCAAATATCCGCCGCGACGGCGAGCGCCTTTTCCACGATGGCGCGCGCATCGAGCTCGGTGTTTTCCAGCAGCGCGCACGCCGCCGCTTGCGCATACGGCCCGCCGGAGCCGATGGCCATGATGCTTTGTTCCGGTTCAATCACATCGCCGTTGCCGGAGATGATGAGCGAGGTGGTTTTGTCGGCCACCGCGAGCAGCGCCTCGAGGCGGCGCAGGATGCGGTCGGTGCGCCAGTCCTTGGCCAACTCCACCGCGGCGCGGGTGAGGTTGCCCTGATGCTTTTCCAGCTTGCCCTCGAAGCGCTCGAACAGGGTGAAGGCGTCCGCCGTGCCGCCCGCGAAACCCGCGATCACCTGATCGTGATGCAGGCGGCGCACCTTGCGCGCGTTGGACTTCAGCACGGTATTGCCGAGCGACACCTGGCCGTCGCCGCCGATCACCACCTTACCGTTGCGGCGTACCGATAATATTGTGGTTCCGTGGTATTGTTCCACTGACAGGTTTCCTGAAGAGAGGGATACCCCTATATTATAAGGGCATATCCCGTGCCAAGGGAGGCTTAAGTCAACAAGCGTTCAGCGGCGAACAGTTCGGGGATATTTTCACGTGCGCGCGCCAAGTGCATGTTGGCGCCGTCCACGATCACTTCCGCGGCGCGCGCACGGGTGTTGTAGTTGGAGCTCATGCTCATGCCGTAAGCGCCCGCGCTCATGATGGCGAGCAAATCGCCTTGCGCAATATGCAATGCGCGCTCGTGGCCCAGAAAATCTCCGCTCTCGCACACCGGGCCGACCACCTCATAGACTTCCGTTGCGCCGCTCTGCTCACGCACCGGCTGAATCGCGTGATAGGCGTCGTACAAGGCCGGACGCAGCAGATCATTCATCGCCGCATCCACCACGGCAAAGTGTTTCGTACCGGTTTGCTTTAAGTACTCGACCCTGGTCAGAAGCAGACCCGCGTCGCCCGCGATGGCGCGACCGGGCTCGATCAGCACAGTGAGCTTGCGCCCATGCAGCTTGGCCAGCAGGGCTGCGGCATAGCGCGCGGGGGCGGGCGGTTGCTCCCCTTGATATTCAATGCCGAGTCCGCCGCCGAGATCAATGTGGCGCAGGACGATGTCTTGTCTGCTCAGCTCGTCCACCAGATGCAGCACGCGGCTTAATGCATCCACGAACGGCTCGACCTCGGTAATCTGCGAACCGATGTGGCAATCCACGCCCACGATTTCGATGTGCGCCAGCGCTTGCGCCTCGGCATAAAGGCGCGGCGCATCCGCGATGGGGATGCCGAACTTGCTGCTGGACAGTCCGGTGGAGATATACGGATGGGTGCGCGCGTCCACGTCGGGATTGACGCGCAACGCAACGGGCGCGCGGCGCCGCATGTCGCCCGCGACACGGTTCAGGCGCCGCAATTCCGCTTCCGATTCGACGTTGAAGCACAAAATGCCCGCCTGCAGCGCGCGTCGCATTTCGTCTTCGCGCTTGCCCACGCCGGAGAACACCACCTTGCGCGCGTCGCCCCCGGCGGCGAGCACGCGTTCGAGTTCGCCAGCCGACACCACGTCGAATCCGGAGCCCAGCCGCGCCAGCAGATTCAATACCGCCAGATTGGAATTGGCCTTGACCGCATAACAGACCAGGTGATCGTGCCCGGCAAAGGCCTGATCGAAGGCGCGCCAGTTGGCCTCGATCCGGGCGCGCGAGTACACGTAGCAGGGCGTGCCATGTGCGCGCGCGATGTCCTGCAGCGCCACGTCTTCGGCGTACAGTTGTCCGTTACGGTAAGTGAAGCAAGTCATGGGAAGCAAAGCACGGCCCGCGCGGCAAGGCGGGGGGTAAATTCAGTACTGCTGCTTTTGTTCGCCCGCGCGGTTGTCCGGCGGATACAGATCACCTTTCTGCCCGCAGCCGTTTAACGTGGCGCACAGTATGAGGGCCAGCAGCCAGTAATGGTGTTTGTGTGTGGTCATGGTCGCTCCGCCGGAACAAACATTATAAGGCAGTCTTGCTGCACTGAACCACCCGAACGCACGCCGCTCAAGGACTGGGCATGGCGCATGCCCTCCCCTCGCCGTGCGCCGGAGAAACCCGGAGTGATCCGCTGCTACGCGCCCGCCAAAGGCGGGGTGCGACGTCAGGCGAGCTTGACGTTTTCCGCTTGCAGGCCCTTGGGTCCCTTGGTGGTTTCAAACTCCACCTTCTGACCTTCGGCCAGCGATTTGAAGCCGCTTGCCGCGATGGCGGAGTAATGTACAAACACATCGGCGCTGCCATCGCTGGGTGTAATAAAACCAAAACCTTTGCTTTCGTTGAACCACTTTACCGTACCAATCATGCTTGCAACCTCGTTTTGTGTGATGATTCCCGTTTAGGGATGTTACTGCAGCCGGAGGGTTGCCAGGCGCTTGAATCCAGAGATCAGCGCCGGATAACTCTGACTGCCGCGTCAATCAGCGCCCGCCGGGGCGAATCCGCTGACTACGCACTGCTAGAGTTTACCTCTTTTCCTGTTTCTGTCCAGCATATTTTGCAAGGCGGGCGGCAATCAGTATGGCGTGTCCAGCAGAGGCGTCAGCCAGCGCGTATATAAAACGCGCGCGCCATGTTGCAAGGCGTTCGCCTTGGCGCATACGTCACGCAACATCCCGGCGGCGCTCTGCACGCTGTCTGTGGGGTGACGCACCGTTTCCGGCTCTTCCTCACACCAGCTCCGCACCATATCGGCGGTCATCTCGATGTGGCACTGCAGGGCCAAGATGTTGCCGAGCACGAAGGCCTGGTTGGGGCAATACGCGCTCGATAAAACAGGCGTGGCGCCGTGCGGGATGGAGAAGGTTTCGCCGTGCCAGTGAAACATCTCGATCTCCGCGGGCAGATCGCCCAACCAGTCGCGCGCCACGGTGTTTTCAATGCGCCGCACCGGGTGCCAGCCGATTTCCCTGACCGGATTTTTAGTCACCCGTCCGCCCAGGGCCTTGCTGATGAGCTGGCCGCCCAGGCAATGCCCCAGCACGGGCATATTATTCGTGGCGGCAAGGCGGATCAGCGCGAGTTCCTTCTCAATCCAGGGCAGCGCATCATTAACGCTCATCGGCCCGCCCATGAACACCAGGGCGGAGGTGGCGCTGAGCTTCTCCGGGATCGGGTCGCCTTGATCTACGCGGATCATTTCATAGGGCATACGCCGCTGCTCCAGGAACTCTGCGAAGTACCCCGGCCCTTCGTGAGGGGCATGCCGGAAAATGGTGATAGGTCTCATGGGCGGGTTATAAAACCAGGATTATAGTCAGTTAATCCCTTGTTGTGCTCCATTTTTCAGCAATCTGCTAACGCATCTCGCTCGCTCGGACGCCTCTCGCAATTTGGCTCGTCGGGGGAATCTGTGGGTGATCTGACGGTAGGGCACACTATTCGTAGCATGTAGGTCATGGTGTGTGCAGCGCTCCGCGACACAGCATGTCAGGCAGCTTCGCAGCCTGACCTACGTCTGCTCGCCCCGCGACACACGGCGCAGCACCCAATCCAGCGCGCGCGTGGGCAGCAGGCGTTTCAGCACCGCGAATAAATAACTCGGCACGGTGACGTAGTAGCGCGCCTTGGGGCGTGGGCTTTCCAGCGCGCGCAGGACTTTTTTAAGCACCGCCTGCGGCGGCAGGGTGAACGGCGCGGCGGGTCCGGGCTTGGTGAGGCGGCGCTCCAGTGCGGCGTAGATTTCACGATGCGCGCTGTGTCCGGCGGCGATGTTTTTCTTGTACATGGCGTGGGCGTTGGCGCGGAATCTGCTTTTGATCGGGCCGGGTTCGATGAGCGATACAAAAATCCCGCTGCCGTGGAGTTCCAGACGCAACGTGTCCATCAATCCTTCCAGGGCGTATTTACTCGCGTTGTAGGCCCCGCGATACGGCAGCGCGACAAAGCCGAGCAGTGAACCGATGTTAATGATGCGCCCCTGCCCCTGCTTGCGCAGCACGGGAATAATCAGGTTGGTCAGCTCCAGCAGGCCGAACAGGTTGGTCTCAAACTGCGCGCGTATCACCTCGCGCCGCAAATCTTCCACCGCGCCCGGCTGGCCGTAAGCGCCGTTGTTGATGAGCGCGTCCAGCCGTCCGCCCGTGCGTTGCAGGATTTCGCCCACGGCGTTCTGGATGGATGCGGAGTCATCCAGATCGAGCTGTAAACTTTCCAGTCCTTGCGCGGCGAGCTGTTGTACGTCTTCGTTCTTGCGCGCCGTGGCGAACACGCGATAGCCTCGCGCATGCAAACCCTCGGCCAGGCATAAGCCGGTGCCGCTGGAGCAGCCCGTGATGAGCACGCTCTTCACGCGAGCAGCACCGCCACCAGGCCGGTGAGGAAAATGCCGTCGAAGCTGCCCGCGCCGCCGATGGAGGCGACGGGCGTGCCCATCTTTTTTATACTGCCGAGGCGCATCAGGTCGGCGCCGATCAGCACGCCGAGCGTGCCGGAGATATAGGCGAGCGGCGCGCTGTTCTGCTGATCCAGCAGCAGTCGTCCGGGCGCGGGCAGGCGCAGGTCAGCCATGTTCGTGCCTCAAGTTCATATCATTCCGCGGGCTCTGCTCGATACGGCGCCGCTCCTCCTGCTGCAAGGCCCACATGCGCGCGTAGATCGCGCCCTGCGCGAGCAACTCGCGGTGCGTGCCGCGCTCCATGATGCGCCCGCTTTCCAAAACGAGAATTTCATCCGCGTCTATCACCGTGGACAAACGGTGCGCGATGACCAGCGTGGTGTGGGCGGCGGCCACTTCGGCGAGCGCGTTCAGAATCGTCTGTTCGGATTGGCTGTCGAGCGCGGAGGTGGCCTCGTCGAAGATGAGTATCTTGGGGGCCTTTAGAATAGTGCGCGCGATCGCCACGCGTTGCTTCTCGCCTCCGGAAAGTTTCAAGCCGCGCTCGCCCACCATGGTGTCGTAACCCTTGGGCAGGGACTCGATGAAGTCGTGGATGTGCGCGAGCCGCGCGGCGCGCTCGATCTCCGCGCGCGTAGCGTCGGGTTTGGCGTAGGCGATGTTGTAATAAATGCTGTCGTTAAACAGCACCGTGTCTTGCGGCACGATGCCGATGGCGGCGCGCAGGCTGGCTTGCGTCACCGCGCGGATGTCCTGGCCGTTGATGAGGATGCGCCCGCCGGTGACATCGTAAAAACGGAACAGCAGGCGCGACAGCGTGGATTTGCCCGCACCGCTAGGCCCCACCACCGCCACTTTGTGTCCGGGCGGAATCTCGAAATCCACGTCGAACAATATTTGCCGGTCGGCGTCGTAACCGAAGCTCACGCGCTCGAAACGCACCGCGCCCGCGCCCACGTCAAGCGCGGGCGCGCCGGGCGGGTCCTTGACGTCGGTTTCGCGGCGCAGCAGGCTGAACATGCGCTCCATGTCGACGAGCGAGTTTTTGATCTCGCGGTACACGAATCCCAGAAAGTTGAGCGGCAGAAACAACTGGATCAGAAAGGCGTTCACCATTACCAGGTCGCCCAATGTGAGCTTGCCCTGCACCACGCCTTGCGCGGCGAGGATCATCAACAAGGTCGCGCCCACGGCGATGATCGCGCTCTGGCCGAAGTTGAGCGCGGCGAGCGAGGTCTGGTTGCGCACCGAGACGCGCTCCAACCCAGCCATCTGTTCGTCGTAGCGGCGCGCCTCGTAGTCCTCGTTGCCGAAATATTTGACGGTCTCGTAGTTGATCAGGCTGTCTATCGCCCTGGTGTTGGCCTTGGAGTCGAGCTCATTTTTCTCGCGCACGATAGCCATGCGCCATTCAGTGACAAGAAAGGTGAACGCGACGTACACAATCAGCGTGATGAGGGTGATGAGCGCGTACCACGCGTCGTAATAGATCAGCAGAATACCCATGACCAGCGTGATTTCCAGCAGCGTGGGCAGGATGTTGAACAGCATGAACGAGAGCAGAAACGTGATGCCGCGCGTGCCGCGCTCAATGTCGCGCGACAGGCCGCCGGTCTGGCGCTCCAGGTGAAAGCGCAAGGCGAGCGCGTGCAGATGGCGGAACACTCGTAGCGCCACGCGACGCATGGCGCGCTGCGAGACCTTGGCGAACACCGCGTCGCGCAACTCGCTGAACAGGGCGCTCGACAGGCGCAGCAGACCGTAGGCCGCGAGCAGGCCGAGTGGCAAGATCAGGATCGGTTGGCGCGCGACATCCAGACTGTCCACAATCTGTTTGAGGGCGAGCGGGCCAGCCACGGTGGCGAGCTTGGCCAGCACCAGCAATGCCACGGCGAGCACCACGCGGGCGCGAAACTCCCACAGATACGGGAGCAGCGTGCGGATGGTCTGCCACTCGTAACGCGCGGCGGCAGGCGGGGCGGAGGTGGTACGCATGCGCTCATTTTAGCGTATAATAGTGTGTTGATTTCGCATTCGTTTGTCCTTAATTTCCAGTGTAACCAACACACGTCGAATCATGCCTATTTACGAATATCAATGCGGCGCCTGCGGACACCAACTGGAGACGATCCAGAAATTCATTGATGCGCCGCTCACCGAGTGCCCCGCGTGCGGCAAACTCGCGCTGCAAAAAATGCTTTCCGCGCCCGCGTTTCACTTAAAGGGCAGCGGCTGGTATCAAACCGACTTTAAAGGGATGGACAAGAAAAAGCCTTCTGTAAGCAGCGCGACCGCCAAGGACACTTCGGCTGACAAGCCTGCCACAGAAGGCAAACCGCCGGGCGAGACCAAAACTGAAACTACACCCGCACCCAGCGCGGAAGCCGCCAAGCCCAAGCCCGCCGCCTCCGACGCCGCCTGAGCTTAAACATACCATCATGTCCCACACGCGCCGTTACCTCATCGCCGGTCTGATGATCTGGCTCCCCCTCGGGGTCACCATTCTGGTAATTAACATGGTGGTGGGCTTGCTGGACGGCATCCTGCTGGTGTTGCCCGCGGCCTACCACCCGGACGCGCTGCTCGGCTTCCATCTGCCGGGGTTTGGGGTGTTGCTGTCTATCGTGATTGTGCTCGGCACCGGCGTGCTGGCGGCCAATTTTTTCGGGCGCCGGCTGGTGGAGCTCTGGGAACGTCTGCTGGCGCGCATTCCCCTGGTGCGTTCGATTTACTCGGGCACCAAGCAGGTTTCTGAAACCCTGTTCAAGCCCGGCGGGCTGTCCTTTCGCAAGGTGCTGCTGGTCGAGTATCCACGCCGCGGGCTGTGGTCAATCGCGTTTCAAACCAGCGCGGGATCGGCCGAGGCGCAAAGCCGTACCGGCGAGGACCTCATCCCCGTGTTTGTCCCCACGACGCCCAACCCGACCTCCGGATTTATTTTTATGGTGCCGCGCCGCGACGTGATAGAAATGGACATGAGCGTGGACGATGCCATCAAGATGGTCATCTCGCTGGGGGTGGTGGTACCGCCGTGGCGCGGCCGCGCCGAGCCGTCCAAACCGGCGCAGCTCGTCTGAATCATGAGCATGCGCACGCATCCTTGCGGAAAACTTAACACCGCGCACATCGGACAACGGGTGACCTTGTGCGGCTGGGCCAACAAGCGCCGCGATCACGGCGGCGTGATCTTCGTGGATCTGCGCGACCGCGAAGGCATCGCGCAGGTGGTGTTCGACCCCGCCAGCCCCGATATCTTTCACAGCGCCGAGCGCGTACGCAACGAGTATGTGTTGCGCGTCACCGGCCCGGTGCGCCGCCGCCCCAACGGCACGGAAAACGCCAACCTTCCCACTGGCGAAATCGAAGTGCTGTGCGAACAACTGGAAATCCTGAACAGCGCGCAACCGCTGCCGTTTCAGCTCGATGAAGACGGCGTGGGCGAAGAAACGCGCCTGCGCTACCGCTATATTGACTTGCGCCGCCCGGAGATGGTCACGCGCCTGCGCCTGCGCGCGCGCATCACCCATCAGTTGCGCGAATTTCTCGACGCGCAAGGTTTTCTCGACATGGAAACGCCGTGCCTCACCAAGGCCACGCCGGAAGGCGCGCGCGATTACCTGGTGCCGAGCCGCACCCATGCGGGGAGCTTCTTCGCGCTGCCGCAATCGCCGCAGTTGTTCAAGCAACTGCTGATGGTGGCGGGCTTCGAGCGCTATTATCAGTTCGCGCGCTGTTTCCGCGACGAAGACCTGCGCGCCGACCGTCAGCCGGAGTTCACCCAGCTCGACATCGAGACCTCGTTCATGGATGAGGACGAGATCATGACGCTCATGGAGCAGATGCTGCGCGAACTGTTCGCCAAGACCCTGGAGGTGGCGCTGCCCAATCCTTTCCCGCGCATGAGTCACGCCGAGGCCATGCGCCGCTATGGCGTGGACAAGCCCGACCTGCGCATCCCGCTGGAATTGGTGGACGTGGGCGACCTGATGCGCGACGTGGAGTTCAAGGTGTTCTCCGCCCCCGCCAATGATTCGAGGGGACGTGTCGCAGCGCTCAATGTTCCGGGCGGCGGCGCGCTCACGCGCAAGGAGATAGACGATTACACGCAGTTCGTCGCCACCCACGGGGCGAAAGGTCTTGCCTATATCAAGGTGAATGACGCGGCGCTTGGGCGTGAAGGTTTACAGTCACCAATACTCAAGTTTCTGCCCGACGCGGCTATCACGGAGATCATGCGGCGCACGCGCGCGCAAAGCGGCGATCTCATCTTCTTCGGCGCGGATAACGCCCAGGTCGTCAACGACTCGCTCGGCGCGCTGCGCGTGAAACTCGGCCACGAGCGCGGGCACATCGAGCATGGTTTCAAACCGCTCTGGGTCACGGACTTTCCCATGTTCGAGCGCGCCGACGACGTACCGGGACGTACTAGTGTCGCGGGAGGCAGGACGCCGGGAGCGACAGAAAATCAACGCTGGCAGGCGCTGCACCATCCGTTCACCGCGCCCAGGACCGGCGACATCGCCGAACTGGAGCAGAACCCCGGCGCGTGCCTGTCGCGCGCCTATGATATGGTGCTGAACGGCACCGAGCTGGGCGGCGGTTCCATACGCATACACAAACCCGAACTGCAAAGTGCGGTGTTCCGCTTATTAGGCATCGGCGAGAGCGAGGCTGAGGAGAAATTCGGCTTCTTGCTGGAGGCGTTGAAGTACGGCGCGCCGCCGCACGGCGGCATCGCCTTCGGCCTGGACCGCCTGGTGATGTTGATGACCGGCAGCCAGTCCATCCGCGAGGTGATCGCCTTCCCCAAGACGCAGACCGCGCACTGCCCGCTCACCGGCGCGCCCACGCCCACCGGCGAAACGCAACTGCGTGAACTGCACATCCGCCTGCGCCAGCCAGGGTGAGCCGCGAGAGCGGCGAACGCCCGGCCAAGGAAGGCCGGGCCGGTGTTCGTGAGCAACTGAAGCGACGCCAGGGATGGCGGAGGTGACGTTTTTTAGCCCAGTGTCGGATGAGAGAGTGAGCCGCGAGAGCACTTACCAAGGACCTTTGCAAATTACTAACGCCGCCGCCATCGAACACTTTCCCGCAGACGCTGTCTAATCTTTAACCATGGCAACCACCGCCCCTCCTGTCACCACGCGTTACACGCCGGGCCGGCGTGGCGCGGCGCCTGTGCTTACCTACCGCGACGATCAGTTCACCGACGCGGTCGCGCAGGCCACGCAGCCGATGTGGGAGCAACTGCACGGCCTCGTCAGCGACGTGGACTGGCTGCTCAAGGCGCCGCTCATCCACCGCATCAATCAACTCAAAAAAGAAAAGCGCGCGCTCATCCTCGCGCACAATTACCAGTTGCCGGAAATCGCTTACGGTGTGGCGGACAAGGTGGCCGACTCGCTGCAACTCGCGCAGTATGCCGCCTCGCTCACTGAAAACGATGCACCGATCGTGGTGATGTGCGGCGTGCACTTCATGGCCGAAACGGTGAAGGTGCTGGCGCCCGAATGCACCGTGCTGATTCCCGACACTGCGGCGGGCTGCTCGCTCGCCGAATCCATCACCGGCGCCGACGTGCGCCTGCTCAAGCAGCACTATCCCGGCGCGCCGGTGGTGAGCTATGTGAACACCTCCGCTGAAGTAAAAGCGGAGTCGGACTACTGCTGTACCTCCAGCAACGCCGTGCGCGTGGTCGAAGCGGCGGCCAGGGAATTTTCCAGCCCGCGCGTGCTCTTTTTGCCCGACCGCTATCTCGCCGCTAACGTGGCTAAAGAAACCTCTATCGAGATCATCGCCTGGCACGGCACCTGTATGGTGCACGAGCGCTTCACTCCCGAACTCATTCGCGCGTTGCGCGCGCAATTTCCCGGCGTGCGTGTGCTCGCGCATCCGGAATGCCCGCCCGAAGTGTGCGCCGAGGCCGACTTCACCGGCTCCACCTCCGGCATGATTCGCGACGTGCAAACCTCTGGTGCCGCGAAGGTGGTGATGGTGACGGAGTGTTCCATGGCGGATAACGTTGCGGCGGAAAACCCCGGCGTCGACTTCGTGCGCCCGTGCGTGCTGTGCCCGCACATGCAGCGCATCACACTGCCCAAGATACTTGACTCGCTACGCACCCTCGCCCCGCGCGTCGAAGTGCCCGCCGAACTCATCCCGCGCGCGCGCCGCGCCATCGAGCGCATGCTGGCCATCAGCGCTCCTCCTCCATTACGCCAGCCAGGGACGGCTTAGTGTCGCGGGAGGCAGGACGCCGGGAGCGACCGTTGAAGCCCATTGAAAGATAAGACCGCCGTGGTGCTGCTGCACGGCATCTGGATGCCGGGGTTCATCATGGCCTGGCTTGGTAGTCGTCTGGAGAAAGCAGGCTTCCGTTGCGTGCGTTTTTCTTATCCTTCCGTGCGCGCTACACCCACCGAAAACGCCTTGCGCTTGCAGCGGTTATTACAGACGCTGGATGCCGAGGTGGTGCATTTTGTCGGCCACAGTTTAGGCGGTCTGGTGATTTTGCAATTATTTCAGAGCTACCCCGCGCAGCGTCCGGGGCGCATCGTCATGCTGGGTACGCCGCACCAGGGCAGTCACGCGGCACGCGTCCTGGCGCAAACCCGTTTGGGCCGTCACCTGCTGGGCGCGGCGCGTGATGCGCTGGAACACGGTCTGAGCATCGTGCCGGCGGGGCGCGAAATAGGTGTGATCGCTGGAAACTTGAGTATCGGCGCGGGCTGGCTCATCCCCGGCATCCCCAAACCGAATGACGGCATGGTGGCGGTGAGCGAAGCCGAACTGCCCGGCGCGGGCGACCGCATCGTGCTGCCGGTGTCGCATACCTCGATGCTATTTTCCCCGCGCGCGCTGCGGCAGGTGTGCGCGTTCCTCAAGCACGGACGCTTTAATCGTGGCCGGTTGTAAGTCCCTTCTATCTATAGGGTTAAAGCTATGGTTGTTAGCGGGCCTTCACTAAACCTTCACTAAAGTGAAATTGAATCAAGTTGGAAAAGGGGTGTATAGTTCCAAACAGGTCAGCACCTATGCCTCTCCAATCCATACCGATCAAGGTCAACCTGACCAACCTGAAGGCGCACTGCTCCACGTGCAGCCTGCACGAGTTGTGTCTGCCCATGGGGTTGAGCGCGGATGACACGGAGCGTCTGGATGACATCGTAAAAAGCCGCCGCCGTCTGCGGCGCGGCGATTATCTGTACCGCGCGGGTGATCCCTTCCAGTCGCTGTATGCGATTCGCAACGGCTTCTTCAAGATTCTAGAGTCCGATGAAGAAGGGCGGGAAAAGATCATCGGCTTTTACATGATGGGCGAATTGATGGGCATGGACGCGATCAGCGCCGATCACCACCCGTATCATGCCGTGGCCCTGGAAGACAGCACGGTGTGCGATATCCCGTTCAATGACCTGGAACACCTCACCAGCCATCTGCCCACCCTGCAGCACCACTTTCACCGCCTCATGAGCCGCCAGATCATGCACGAGGAAAAGCACATGCTGGTGCTCGGCAACATGAAGGCGGAGCAGCGCCTGGCCAGTTTTCTGCTCAGTCTGTCGCAGCGCTTCGCCGCGCGCGGCTATTCACCCACGCAGTTTTATCTGCGCATGACGCGCGAGGAGATCGGCAATTACCTGGGGCTCACCCTGGAAACCGTAAGCCGGCTGTTTTCAAAATTTCATAAAGATGGGATGGTGAGCGTGCATCACAAGGATATTGAAATCAAAAATTTGACGGCCCTGAAGGATATCCTCAACTCGCATCGCGTCGGCGATTAGTTCCACTCGGACACCTCTCCTAAATTTTTTACTGCACTTGCGGCCATCCCTGGCGCAACTTCAGTTTACTTGTTACCACC
>JBCKVB010000022.1:0-24995 GCA_038924245.1 Gammaproteobacteria bacterium
AGACAGGCTTGCCAGAATTTTAGAACAGGCTATACTATTTCACAATATACAATCGTTTTCACAATATGAAATCATCTGCTCCATTCACAGCGCCAGTCACCGCGGCGGTCACAGCGCCTGTCGGCGGAGGCATCCAGGTCATAGACCGGATGGCCGAGCTGCTGGAGGCCATTACACGGGCCGACCGCCCGGCGACTCTCAAGGTACTGGCCGCAGAAACCGGCTTGCATCCTTCTACCGCGCATCGCATTCTCGCCTCTGCAATCAAGCATGGCTGGGTTGAGCGCGCTGCGGAGGGTCGTTACCGGTTGGGGATTACCTTGCTACGTCTGGCGAGCCGGGTGCGCGAGCATAAGGACATACGGCGTGAAGCCTTGCCCATCATGGAGTGGTTGCGCGGAGAGGTGGGTGAGACGGTCAACCTCACCCTGCGTGAAGGCGACGAGGTGGTGTATGTTGAACGTGTCTCCAGCCACAAAACCATCCGCGTGGAACAGGTGATCGGCGGGCGCGCGCCGTTGCACGTTACGGCGGCGGGCAAGCTGTTTCTCGGCTGTGCGGGAAAGCCCGCCTTCGATCTTTATACAAAAAGGACAGGCCTGCCGGCCTACACTACGCATACCCTGACCAGCACCCGGTCACTGTGGAAAAACATCAGCCAGAGTGTCGAGCGGGGTTGTGCACTGGATAACGAGGAGGCGGAGCGGGGCGTGGGCTGTATCGCGGCGCCGGTCAGGGACGCCGTTGCGCGCATGGTGGCGGGTCTGTCCATTTCCGCTCCCATTGAGCGCCGCCGGGACCTGTGGATTCCGATCCTGATCGAGGCCGCGCGCAGGCTTTCGGAGCGTCTGGGCTATGTAGAAGTAGAATAGCGAACACATGGAGCTTGAATATTACCGCCGATGTGCCGATCATAGCGATTGATGAAAATTCTCCTCAGCAACGACGATGGCTATCTGGCGCCCGGCATTGTGTGTCTGGCGCAGGCGCTGCGCAAGGTGGCCGAAGTCGTGGTGGTGGCGCCGGAGCGCGACCGCAGCGGCGCGAGCAACTCGCTTACCCTGGACAACCCCTTGCGTGCGGTGCGTGTCAGTGACCAGTTGATCCGCGTGGACGGCACGCCCACCGATTGCGTGCATCTCGCCATCACCGGCCTGCTGGAATACGAACCCGACATGGTGATCGCCGGCATCAACGGCGGCGCGAATCTGGGCGATGACGTGCTCTACTCCGGCACCGTGGCGGCGGCGATGGAGGGGCGTTTTCTGGGCCTGCCCGCGCTCGCCGTGTCGCTCATCGGCCCGGACTGCGTGCACTACGAGACCGCCGCGCGCGTGACGTGCCAGCTCATCGCGCGTCTGCTCACCGAGCCCCTGCCCGCGGACACCATCTTGAACGTCAACGTGCCCGACCTGCCGTGGGAGCAAATCGCCGGTTTCGAGGCCACCCGTCTCGGTCACCGGCATAAGGCCGAGCCGGTGATACGCGGTAAGGATCCGCGCGGACGCACCATTTATTGGGTGGGCCCGCCGGGCGCGGAACAGGACGCCGGGCCGGGCACGGATTTTTACGCGGTGCGGCGCAACCATGTTTCCGTCACGCCGATACAGGTTGATCTCACGCGCTACAGCGCGCTTGACCAGGTGGCGCACTGGGTGCAGGGCTTGCCCGGCGGTATCGCCGCGGAAAAGAAAGTGCGCGGCGCATGATTCCCCATCGCGGCATCGGCATGACCTCGCAGCGCACACGCGAGCGCCTGGTGCAGCGTCTGGAAGAGCAGGGCATCCGTAATGTCACCGTGCTGGACGCGATCCGTCACACCCCGCGCCACATCTTCGTGGACGAGGCCCTGGCGAGCCGCGCTTATGAAGACACCGCGCTGCCCATCAGTTACGGCCAGACCATTTCCCAGCCTTACATCGTCGCGCGCATGACTGAAGTGTTACTGGAGAGCGCACCAAAAAAGGTACTGGAGATCGGCACCGGCTCCGGTTATCAGGCCGCCATCCTCGCGCGCCTGGTAGCTGAGGTGTACACCGTGGAGCGCATCGAGGCGCTGAAAAAACAGGCGCGCAAACGCTTTGCGGAACTGAAGCTGCGCAACATTCATGTCAAGCAGGACGACGGCGTGCTCGGCTGGCCGGAGCAGGCGCCATATGACGCCATTATCGTTACCGCGGCGTCCGCCGAGGTGCCCGCCGCGCTGGTTGCGCAACTTTCCATGGGAGGACGCATGCTGATTCCCGTGGGCGCGCCCGGCGCGCAGGATTTGCTGCTCATCACGCGCACAGAGGAAGGTTATGAACGCCACTCGCTGGAGCGTGTGAGCTTTGTGCCGTTGCTGAGCGGGGTGGCCTGATGCGTATCTTTTCCGCGCTTTATGACCGGGTGATGCATTGGGCGATGCATCGCCACGCAGAGTGGTATCTCGCGGGACTGAGCTTTACCGAATCCTCGTTTTTCCCGGTCCCGCCAGACGTCATGCTCGCGCCCATGGCGCTGGCGCGCCCGGAGCGCGCATGGCGTCTGGCCGCGCTCACCACCGTTGCATCGGTGCTCGGCGGCTTGTTCGGCTATCTCATCGGCCATTACGCCTTTATCTTCATTGAGCCGTGGATACAGCGCGTGGGTTATACGGAAGCCTATCAACACGCGCAGGACTGGTTCAGGGAATGGGGTTTCTGGGCCATCTTCATCGCCGCCTTCACGCCGATCCCCTACAAGATGTTCACCATCGCCGCGGGGGTGATCGCCATGCCACTGTTGCCGTTTGTGATCGCCTCCCTCATCGGACGCGGCGCGCGGTTTTTTCTGGTCGCGGGGATCATGCAGTGGGGCGGGGCGCGCATGGAGCGCGTGCTGCGCCAATATATAGACCGTATCGGCTGGGTCATGGTGCTCGCGGCGCTCATCGCCTATTTCGCGTTCAGATAATGGGGGCCTAATGATGCGGGTGTGGGCCACCACCGCGCTCATCATGCTGACTCTCTCCGGCTGCGCCGGTTATTCCGGTTACGCGCCGGTGAGCGGCGAGCGCACGCGCGAGTCAGTCAGTAAATCCGGTTATTACACGGTCAAATCGGGCGACACCTTATATTCCATCGCCTGGCAGTACGGCCAGGATTACAAAGAAGTCGCGCAGTGGAATCGCATCAAGCCGCCGTACCGCATTTACGCCGGGCAACAGTTGCGTCTTACGCCGACCGCCAACACCGTCGTTGCCGCCAAACCCTCCGCGCCTGCCGCCAAACCCAAACGTGAAATGGCAAACAAGGAAGAAGCTCGATCCGAACCGGCCATGCCGCCGGACAACAAGGAAGACGACACCCCGGCCCAGTTCATCAACTGGCGCTGGCCCGCGCCAGGCAAGCTGGTGGAAAACTTCGGCGCGGGCAACAAAGGCATCAACATCGCGGGTGAAGAAGGACAAGCCATACAAGCCGCCGCACCGGGGCGAGTGGTATACAGCGGCAGTGGCCTGGTGGGTTTAGGTCAACTGCTCATCATCAAACACAACAACAGTTTCTTAAGCGCCTACGCGCACAATAAAACGCTGCTGGTGAAAGAGGACGATCAAGTCAGCGCCGGACAGCGCATCGCCGAAATGGGCCGAACCGGCGCCGAACGCGTCATGCTACATTTTCAAATCCGCAAAGACGGCAAGCCGGTGGATCCGTTGCAATATTTGCCGGAGACGAAACTATAAGCAGAGTTCGCGGCAAACGTAGCGTTAGGCCGCGCGCAGAAATAACTTGACTAAGTTTTCTTCTGTGTCGGCAGCACTGCGTAGTTCCAGCATGTAGGTCATGGTGCGCGCAGCGCTCCGTGACAGAGGGATTGTCAGGCAGCTTCGCAGCCTGACCTATGTCTGCTCCCCCAGTGTTTACGTAGCAGACTATTGTTTTTGGATAAAACTACTCATTTTCGCTGGCCGAGTTGCCGCGATTTTCACGCACACAGCCCCGCCCTGCTGGAGAATATTATTTTTTCCAGCAGGGCGGGTTACAAAAGCTACTAAACGCGGGTTTCGTGCGGGGTTGAATAACCTTCTTTCGGTGGTGGCGCGTAGGCGCTGGTGCGCTGTATTACGTATTTTTCGATCTGTTGATTGGTAAGATCGAGCAGCTTGGGATTATTCGTCCAGTCGTCCCAGACGTGAGACATGATTTCGTCGTAAATATCGGGATGGTAATGGGCTTCATCGCCCATGACGAGCACATTGAAGATGCGCTCGTTGAGTGCGTGATAGATGCAGTTGAGTTGGTCGGCGGCGTGTTGCTCTTGGCCGCTCCAGTCGCCGACGCAGTGTACGTCGCAGAGATACTTGCTGAGTGACATCATAATCAGGCCCTCCTTAGTACTGCTTGGGGATGGGCCTGTCCGATGACAGACCCATCGAGTGGATTTGTCAGTCCTTTGACCTGAGACCGTGTAACAAAATTTAGCCTACGCCTGGTTATCAGGGGATGCAAGGGGCGCTGAGAGCAGGTTTAAACCTGGTCTAAAATAGAGGTTTTGAGATTCTTCACCCTCAAGCAGGGCTCGGTAACAGTTAAATCATCAGCAACGCGGCGGCGACGCGGCGTCCGTCGGCCACGAGGAGATTGTAGGTGCGGCAGGCGGCGCCGGTGCTCATGACTTCGACGCCTATGCCTTGCCGGATGAGAGGGGCGATTTCGCTTGCGGGAGGGAAGATCAGTTGCGCGCCCGATCCAAACAGTACGACTTCGGGATTAAATTCGACGAGCTGTTCGAAATGTTCGGCGCGCAGCTCGGCGAAGCTTTGCGGGGGCCAGCCGCGCAGCAGTTGCCCGGGCGAGATAATCAGGCTTTGCGTGAGGGTTTCCTGTCCGGCGGGGGCCGTCCGGTCCGCCGCGGGCAGTTTGACGGTGATCCGGCCCGGTGCGTAAGAGAGGATGGTGTAACGGCCGGCGCTGCCTTCCAGATGGAATTTCATGTGTCGTGGCTTTCCGGTGGGACAGGGTCAATCATAGGGTATAAAGCGGCGCTCTGCCAGACTGCGGCCCCCTGCGCCCTGAATTCCTTCCCACACGGGTAGTTAGCGTTTAAACTATATGCTGTTTGAAAAGAACCGCCAAGCCTGGGCCTTAAAAAAACCATGATGGACGATTTCCCCCGAATCAAGCGGCTGCCGCCGTATGTCTTCAATATCGTCAATGAATTGAAGGCCAAGGCGCGTGCGCGCGGCGAGGACATCATTGATTTCGGCATGGGCAATCCCGATCAGCCCACCCCGCGGCACATCGTGGATAAACTCATCGAAACCGTGCAGCGCAGCGACACGCACCGCTATTCGCTGTCGCGCGGCATCCCGCGCCTGCGCCGCGCGATCTGCAATTGGTATCAGCAGCGCTTCAACGTTGATCTGGATTTCGAAAAAGAGGCCATCGTCACCATCGGTTCCAAGGAGGGCCTGGCGCATCTGGCGCTGGCTACAATCGGGCCGGGCGATGCGGTGCTGGTGCCGAATCCGGCCTATCCCATCCACCCGTATGGCTTCGTGATCGCCGGCGCGGACATCCGTCACGTACCCATGGTCGAGGGTGTGGATTTTTTCGCCGAACTGGAGAAGGCGATCAAGGACTCCTGGCCCAAACCCAAGATGCTGGTGCTGAATTTTCCGTGCAACCCGACCGCGCAGTGCGTGGAGCTGGATTTCTTTGAAAAGGTGATTGCGATTGCGCGCGAGCATCAGATTTGGGTGGTGCATGACCTGGCCTACGCCGACATCGTCTTCGACGGCTATGTCGCGCCGTCCATCCTGCAAGTGCCGGGCGCGAAAGAGGTCGCGGTGGAATTTTTCACGCTGTCCAAGAGCTACAACATGCCCGGCTGGCGCGTGGGCTTCATGTGCGGCAATGAGAAACTGGTCGCGGCGCTGGCGCGCATGAAATCGTATCTGGACTACGGCATGTTCACGCCGATCCAGGTGGCCGCCATCAGCGCGCTAGAAGGCCCGCAGGACTGCGTGCACGAAATCGCCGCCATGTATCAAAGTCGGCGCGACGTGTTGTGCGAGGGCTTGAATGCGCTCGGCTGGGCGGTGGAAAAACCCAGGGCCAGCATGTTCGTGTGGGCGCCGATCCCGGAACATTACCGTCATCTCGGCTCGCTGGAATTCTCCAAAAAACTTTTGGAACAGGCCAAGGTCGCGGTGTCGCCCGGCATCGGTTTCGGGCAATACGGCGACGACCATGTGCGCTTCGGCCTGATTGAAAACGAGCACCGCACGCGCCAGGCCGTGCGCGGCATACGTGAGATGTTCAAGAAGGACAAGGTAAAAGTAGCAAGCCGCAAGTTGCAAATAGTCGCCAGTAAATGAGGAGTCTTTTCTTGTCACTTACCACTTGTTACTGTCTTCATGAAACCCGTTAAAGTAGGTTTGCTCGGTCTTGGCACGGTGGGCGGCGGCACGGTCAACGTGCTGGCGCGCAACGCGAGCGAGATCACGCGCCGCGCCGGGCGCGGCATTGAGATCACTCATGCCGCGGCGCGCGATCTTGAAAAGCCGCGCATCTGCGACACCAGCGGTATCAAGCTCACCGCCAAGCCGCTCGACGTGGTCAACGACCCGGAAATAGAGATCGTGGTCGAACTCATGGGCGGCATAGACCCCGCGCGTGAGCTGGTGCTGCGCGCCATCGCCAACGGCAAGCACGTGGTGACCGCGAACAAGGAGCTTATCGCGCGCCACGGCAACGAAATCTTCCGCGCCGCGCGCGCGCAAGGCGTGATGGTGGCGTTCGAGGCCGCGGTGTGCGGCGGCATTCCCATCATCAAGGCGATCCGCGAAGGACTGGCGGGCAACCGCATCGAGTGGCTGGCGGGGATCGTGAACGGCACCAGCAATTTTATTCTCACCGAGATGCGGGACAAGGGGCGTGACTTCGCCGAGGTGCTGGCCGAGGCGCAGCGCCTGGGTTACGCCGAGGCCGATCCCACGTTTGACATCGAAGGCACCGACGCCGCGCACAAGCTCACCATTCTGGCCGCGATTGCGTTTGGCATTCCGCTGCAATTCGACAAGGTGTACACCGAAGGCATCACGCGCGTCACGCGCGAGGACGTGAGTTATGCGGAACAGTTCGGTTATCGTATCAAGCATCTCGCCATCGCGCGCCGCACCCCGGAGGGCGTGCAACTGCGCGTGCACCCGACGCTCATTCCAGAGCGGCGCTTGATCGCCAACGTGGACGGCGTGATGAATGCGGTGGTGGTGACCGGCGATGCGGTCGGCCCCACGCTCTATTACGGCGCGGGCGCGGGCGCGGAGCCTACCGCTTCCGCCGTGGTGGCGGACCTGGTGGACGTGGTGCGCGCACTCACCTCGGACCCGGAAAACCGCGTGCCGCATCTCGCGTTCCAGCCCGACGCGCTGTCGGACTTGCCCATCCTGCCCATGGAGCAGGTGGAAACGGCGTATTATCTGCGTTTGCAGGCCGCCGACCGTCCCGGCGTGCTGGCCGATGTCACGCGCATCCTCGCCGATCAGGAAATCAGCATCGAGGCGATCCTGCAAAAAGAGCCGCCACAGGAGGGCAGTGATGTGCCGGTGATTATCTTGACCCACCGCGTGTTGGAAAAGCGTATCAATCAGGCGATAGCGCGCATCGAGGCGCTCAAGGCCATCTCCGCGCCGGTGACGCGCATTCGTCTGGAACAGCTTTCACGTTAGACATGAGCACGCCAACCCGTTATACCGGACTCATCGCCAAATACCGCGACCGCCTGCCGGTGCGCGATGACACGCGCATCATCAGCCTGGGCGAGGGCAATACGCCGCTCATTCGTTTGCACAATATCCCGCGCCTGATCGGCCAGGACGTGGATATTTACGTCAAATACGAAGGGCTGAATCCGACCGGTTCGTTCAAGGATCGCGGCATGACCATGGCGGTGACAAAAGCCGTGGAGGAGGGCAGCCACGCGATTATCTGCGCCTCCACCGGCAACACCTCCGCCTCCGCCGCCGCCTACGCCGCGCGCGCGGGCATCAAGGCCTTCGTGCTGATACCCGACGGCAAGATCGCCATGGGCAAGCTCGCGCAGACCATGATGTACGGCGCGACCATCCTCCAGATCAAGGGCAATTTCGACGACGGCATGCGGCTGGTGAAGGAAGTCGCGCAAACCGCGCCGGTGACCATCGTGAACTCCATCAACCCGTATCGCCTGCAAGGCCAGAAGACCGCCGCGTTCGAGATTGTCGAAGAGCTGGGCTTTGCGCCCGACTATCACTGCCTGCCGGTCGGCAACGCCGGGAATATTACCGCGTATTGGATGGGGTACAGTGAATACCATGCGAGCGGCATCATTCATCAGCGCCCGCGCATGGTGGGTTATCAAGCCTCCGGCGCGGCGCCGTTTTTACGCGGCAAGATGGTGGACAATCCGGAAACCGTGGCCACCGCGATCCGCATCGGACACCCGCAGTCGTGGGATGCCGCCTGGCGCGTGCAGAAAGAGTCCGCGGGCTGGTTTGATGAGTGTACCGATCAGGCCATACTCGCCGCGCAAAAACTGCTTACAGAGAAGGAAGGCATTTTTTGTGAGCCCGCCTCCGCCGCCTCGCTCGCGGGGGCGCTGCGCGACATCGAATCCGGCAAGATCGCCGCGGGCGCCAAAATCGTCTGTACCCTCACCGGCAACGGCCTGAAAGACCCGGACGTTGCCATTAAACAAAGCACCGCCACGGTTATCAGTATCGAGGCGACACTGGGCGAGGTGCAGTCCGTCATCATGCGGAATCTCGCCTGATGGCCGTTTCTAAGTAGTCCTCGTTTTCACCGCCCGTCTCAAACACTGCAAATACACCGCTTCGTCCGGCGCAGACCCGTCACGCTGCGCCTGCCAAAGCGTCTCTCCCAAACACTCCAGCATCTGATGTTCCGCTTCATGGGCGTCGCCCAGTCGCGTCAGCAATGCCTGATGCAGTTCGTTAACGCCCACCGGACGGCGCGCGGCGAGTTGCTCGCGGATGGCGATGTGCATGCCCATGTGCAGAAATGGGTTGCTCATGCCGGATTCTGGCGGGTAGTCACGCTCCAGCGCCTGATCTTCGTTCTCGATCAGGCGCTGATATTCCGGATGGTCTTGAACGACACGCGCGATGATTTCCTCCAGTGGCTCGAGCGGCCGGCGCTCAAGATATTTACGCCAGGCATTGAGAAACATTTGACGCAGCGCGCGGCGGTCTTGGCTAAAGATCATGCGTGGAGAGTTTTGCTGGGGTACTCGCACAGGTCGGCGATCACGCAGGCGGCGCAGCGCGGTTTGCGTGCGGTGCAGACATAGCGGCCATGCAGAATCAGCCAGTGATGCGCGTCATGCTTGAATTCCGCCGGGACAAACCGGCTTAGCTTATCCTCCACCTCGCGCACGGTTTTTCCGGGCGCGAGGCCGGTGCGGTTGGCGACGCGGAAGATGTGGGTATCCACCGCGATGACGGGTTCGCCAAAGGCGGTGTTTAATACCACGTTGGCAGTTTTTCTGCCCACACCGGGCAGGGCCTCCAGCGCCTCGCGGTCATGCGGCACCTGGCCCTGATGCCGTTCGATGAGCAGCGCGCAGGTCTTGATGATGTTGCGCGCCTTGTTGTTGTAGAGTCCGATGGTTTTTACATATTTCTTGAGGCCGTTTTCTCCGAGGGCGAGTATGGCTTGTGGTGTGTCAGCCACGGGAAACAATTTCTCCGTGGCCTTGTTCACGCCCTTATCCGTGGCCTGCGCCGAGAGTATCACCGCGATCAGCAACTCAAACGGCGTGGAATAATTGAGCTCGGTGGCGGGTTCCGGGTTGGCGCTCTTGAGACGCTCAAAGATAGCGCGACGCTTCTCGTTATTCATTATTCCGGCGCGGCAGGCAAATTCCAGAAGGTGCGCAGCACGGGAAGTTGAATCCAATCAGCTCATGCGCGCTGGAGCCGAGGCCCACCATGATGCCGTCCATGAGTTCGCCTGACTTCAGTCTCCATCACGGTGAGAATTGGCCTAATCCGCACTAGCGGAGGTGGATTGCCCGCAGGGGCAAGCGTAAGGGAGTCTCGAAAGAGGCCCTCTTATTTTCCGAGATGTCGTATTTGCTTGCATGCCCTGTCCCGTTGACCTATACATCAGCCGAAGTAACAATTGAATAGCTGTGATTAAATTGATTATACGACATATCGGCAGGGCCGTTGGACAAGTGATGTCGTATATATTACGTTAGGCGACAAACAGGGGAGGAAAAATGGGCGCACTAGTTGGTTTCATGAAGGTCTTGGCGATTCCGCTTGCGCTATTGAACATCCTCGGCGGAATCGTCTCTGGTATATGGCTTGCGGTCCTTGGCGAATGGGGGGCTATTGGATGGGGAATTCTCGCGTTGGCGGTTTCCGGAATCGCGTTGAGTTTAGTTCTGATGCCCTCCGCGTTACTCGCCGTACCAGCCGCGCACTTCGGCGAGAAGGGAAACCTTTTTGCCATGTACATCCTTGCGTTCCTGAGTAACCTCTATGTCATCGCTGTTGTCACGGTGTGGTGTGTGGCGGTTCTATACTTCTTCGCGAAGCGCGCCGACGCGAATTCTATCATTCCTATGTTGATTTGGTCATACGGAGTTGCAACCGGCCCATGGGCATGGATGGCACAGAAGGAACAACAAGGCGGTGGCGGATTCGCATCCGTCGTTTATGCTTTCTTTTCACAAGTGGGCTATATGGTCATGGTTTTGGCGGTTTTGCTGGCTCGCGTGACCCTGATCGATGTAATCGTCCTATTTTCAGTTGTGATGTTCATCGGCCTTGTCATTCAGTTTAAAGCCTTACTTGAACTACAGAGGGAAATGCGAAATGCCGGCTCTTGATGGACTTGTTTATCGCCTAACCGCACGGTGCTCCGACGCGCGCAAAAGCAGCGCGCGCGGGTCACCGTGGTCGTTCGGTGGCACGATGGCCGCGCCGTCGAGAGTTGATGTGCCAAGGACTGCTTCCGACCAAAATGGAACTCCTCTAGTGGAAGGAAACTACTCCAGACACGAAATACCGATATGGTGGGACCGAGATACGCTATCTATGGATCACAGTGATGCTATTGGCTGCTTCGCCCGTGTGCGCTGAGTGGGTAAGGCACTACGAAGATACCGAAGCCGTCTTTTACTTCGATCCCACCACCATTGAGCGGCACGCCAATTTCGTTCGTGTGTGGACGCTTGAAGACCTCAAACGACGTGGTGAGATTGGAGAAATGTCGCGTCGATGGTTCAATGAATTTAATTGCGAGAAAGCAGCGGTGCGAGTCCTATCGTTGTCAGGGCACTCAGGAGAGATGGCAAGTGGGAAAACTTTGGCGTCATATAACAAGTCTAGTGAATGGCGCCGTATTCAGCCGGGGCGGCCTCTCTGGACTCTGCTCCCGTTCCTGTGCGTAACTCCGGCGCATTGGACTAAAGCGGTTCAAACGGACGGCACGGTGGAGTATGTAGATCTAGAGACAATCGAGAGGCGAGGCGACCATCGGCGCGTATGGACTCTCCAAGACCTCACGCAACGTGGTGGCCAAGGCGAATTGTCGTTCCGCCGCCTTTTGGAGTTCGATTGTCAGAAAAGACAGTACCTCATCGTTTGGATTGCTGGCCACTCGGGACCAATGGCTGGCGGCAGGATATTAGGTTCTGGGAAAAACCCGATTCCCAATTGGTACAGCATTTCCAAGGAGAGCGCAGTTGAGGCCAGTCTCAAAATGGTCTGCGCTGCTGACTAATATGAATACGGCGCGGGCGATCGGCGTGACCTTTCGGCATCATTCCAAGCCCGGGTTGACCGGGCGGACGCGCGAATGGCGGAGACTGGCCGAAATCAGCCGGTCATGAACAGTGTACGGGTGTCTGTGCCACCGAACAACGGCTTTCAGGACGACGCGCCGCAAGCGGCGCGCGCCTGAAGCCGGACGTTAGCCCTCAACGAATGACCATCGGGGCCTCTTGACAATCATACGGGTCTACCGTATCTTCTGAACGTAAGATCCTTACGTCTAAGGAGAAGGCCATGTTAACGCCGCAGTCCGTACAGCAGTTGCTTCAAGTATTGCGTAACTTTCGAGACAACCACGCATCAGGAATGCCGCTCCATCGCTCGTACCAAGAGGCAGTCCGCACTGTCGCCATTGCTCACTCCGTCACCTATCAAAATATCGGCGACGGCTGCCGGAGACGTCTTCGGCTAAACGACATAAGCGAGTTCCACGAGCTTTTGGCCGCATGGGTTAAAGGCGATGCGCGCGGTCTCGTGCGTCAACTCAAAGAGAATTCTGATTCCTCGGCCCATTCCGAGATCGATCAGTTTTTCTCGGGGGTGCAGCCAGCACCAACTGAAAACAGAAAGGCTTCATCGAAGGGTACGTCACACAACGAAACCGAGACCCTTTCCTTTCGTCTTCTTCCGCGTGATGCACGGATGTTGAAGGCACTCGCTGAGCTTGAGGGCGTTTCAGTTGGCGAACTAACGGCCCGCGTGGTATCTGCTGCCGTTCGTGATCGAATGACAGTTGTCGCACGCGGCATCGTCAAGGACGCCGAGGCCCATGCGTAAGTTGAGGGCTAACCGCGCGATCGACGGCGACACTTTGCAAGCGCCGCTTCACGCGCTTGCTCGTGCGCGTCATCGCGGACGTTAATTCTATATTTATATGAATTTCAGTTATATAGCCATGGCTATTTCACACGCATCCCCGGCTGCGCTCCGGCATGCGGCTCCAGTATCCACAAATCCTTCCCGCCCGGACCGGCGGCGAGCACCATGCCTTCGGACAGACCGAACTTCATCTTGCGCGGCGCAAGATTGGCCACCATCACCGTGAGCTTGCCTTCGAGATCGGCGGGTTTGTAAGCCGACTTGATGCCCGCGAACACAGTGCGCGGTTTTTCTTCGCCGATGTCCAGCGTGAGCTTCAATAATTTCTCCGCACCCTCCACGTCTTCAGCCTTCACGATACGCGCGATGCGCAAATCAACTTTTGAAAAGTCATCGATGGAAATCGTCGCTGCACTCTGATCCCCCTCTCCCCCTTTAGGGGGAGAGGGTTGGGGTGAGGGGGGAATGGTCATCACTATTTCCTTGCTGGCTTCGAGCATGGCTTCGACTTGTTTTGGGTCAATACGGGTCATGAGATGCTCATATTTATTCATTTTTAGAGGAGAAAAGGACAAATCGTCCCAGGTCAATTTCCTGGAGATATTGAACAGGCCGGTAACTCTCTTCGATAGAGAGGGCAGTATGGGTGTTAGATAGATCGTCAACACATAGAACGCATGGATGCAATCGCTGCATACATCATGCAGCTTTTGGCTATGCGCGGGATTTTTGGCCAGCTCCCAGGGCTTATATTTATCAAAATACTGGTTAACATGATCGGCCGCCTTCATCACCGCGCGCAGTACTTTGCCATATTCTCTCTGCGCATAGGCGGTAGCGACTTCGTCCGCCACACCGGTGGCTGCAAGCGTGCAGGCGCGATTGATGAATTCGCCTTTATAATGGGCTTCGGATAAAATACCATCAAAATGGTTGGTCAGGAATCCCGCCGCGCGGCTCGCGATATTGATGTATTTTCCGATCAAATCACTGTTCACGCGCGCGATGAAATCATCGAGACTGAGGTCAATGTCTTCCATCGTGCTGTTGAGCTTGGTCGCGTAGTAGTAACGCAGATATTCTGGATTCAGATGATCGAGATAGGTGCGTGCGGTGATGAAGGTACCGCGTGATTTCGACATCTTCTGGCCGTTCACGGTGAGAAAGCCATGCGCGTAAATCGCGCTGGGCTTGCGATAGCCCGCGCCTTCCAGCATCGCGGGCCAGAACAGGGCATGGAAGTAGAGTATGTCTTTGCCGATGAAGTGGTAAAGCTCCGTGCCCGATTTTTCGGCTTTGTCTTTATCCCAGAACTCATCAAAATCGAGAGTGCTCATGGCTCTCCCCCCCTCACCCCGGCCCTCTCCCGCGAGGGGAGAGGGGGTCGTAAGCAGGTTTTTGAAGCTCGCCATGTAGCCGACGGGGGCGTCGAGCCAGACGTAGAAATACTTTCCCGGCGCGCCGGGGATTTCAAAGCCGAAGTAGGGCGCGTCGCGTGAAATGTCCCAGTCCTGGAGTCCTACGGTGAACCACTCATCCAGTTTATTGGCCGCCTCGGATTGCACGTGGCGCGGCTGCGTGATGTCGGGAAACAGCCAGGCGCGCAAACTGTTTTCAAAGTCGCCGAGCTTGAAGAAATAATGTTCGGATTCTTTTTCCACCGGCTTGACGCCTGAGAGCACCGAAACCGGGTTTTTCAGATCAGTGGGCGAGTAGGTCGCGCCGCAGGCTTCGCAACTGTCGCCGTATTGATCTTTGGCGCCGCAGCGCGGGCATTCGCCTTTGATGAAGCGATCCGGCAGGAACAGGTTTTTGACCGGATCATAGGCCTGCTTGATGGTGCGCTGCGTGATGTGGCCGTTTTTGCGCAGTTTTAAATAAATGTCGCGCACAAACGCCTCGTTTTCCGGCGAATGCGTGGAATGATAATTGTCGAACTCGACACCGAAGGCCTGGAAATCGGCCAGATGTTCCCGGTTCATGCGCGCGATGAGGGCCTCCGGCGTAATGCCTTCCTGTTCGGCGCGCAGCATGATGGGCGTGCCGTGCGCGTCGTCCGCGCACACGTAGGTGCAAGCGTGCCCCTGTATCTTCTGAAAGCGCACCCAGATGTCGGTCTGGATGTATTCCACTAGGTGGCCGAGGTGGATCGGCCCGTTGGCGTAGGGTAGGGCGCTGGTGACCAGGATTTTTCTTGTGGGGGTCATGGAGGCGTTTGTGGTGATGTCATGGCGTTTACCTTATAATTATACGGTTGCCACGCGCAAAAGGACACTGAAGGGTGAGCCGCGAAGCGGCGAACGCCACGCCAACGTCAGGGATGGCTAAGATGCGCAGAGTTGCCCGGCTCCGCCCCCCTCGCTCCGCTCTCCCCATCCCTTCTCCCAAAAGGGAGAAGGGATGGGGAGCCGAGGCGCTGCGCGTGCCTTGTTTACTTGGAGGTGACATGAGCGGTATTTCACGAATGGATGTAGAGGCCCTGCTGCAACAGATCGTGGACCCCTATATGGGCCAAGACCTGGTGACGGCCAAGGCGGTGAAGAACATCACTGTGCAAGATGACGCGGCGAACGTCGAGATCGTGCTGGGCTATCCGGCCAAAGGCTATCAGGACGAGCTTGCGGAACAGGTGCGTGAGAAGTTGCAGTCCTTGCCCGGCCTCAAGCGCGTCGAGGTCAAGGTGACTTCGCGCATTACCGTGCACGCGGTGCAGCGCGGAGTGAAGCCGCATCCGGCGATCAAAAACATCATTGCCGTGGCTTCCGGCAAGGGCGGCGTGGGCAAGTCCACCACGGCGGTGAATCTGGCGCTGGCGCTGGCCGCCGAGGGCGCGAACGTAGGCATACTGGATGCCGACATCTACGGCCCCAGTCAGCCGCGCATGCTGGGCGGGAACGAGCGCCCGGTGTCCAGGGACGGCAAGAACATGGAGCCGGTGCGGCGTCACGGCATCCAGTCCATGTCCATCGGTTATCTGATAGACGAAGAGACGCCCATGATCTGGCGCGGGCCGATGGTGAGCACGGCCCTGGAGCAGTTGCTCAACGACACGCTCTGGAAGGACGTGGATTACCTGGTGGTGGACCTGCCGCCCGGCACGGGCGACATTCAGCTTACGCTGTCGCAAAAGATTCCGGTGAGCGGCGCGGTGATCGTCACCACGCCGCAGGACATCGCGCTGCTCGACGCGCGCAAGGCGCTCAAGATGTTTCAAAAGGTCGAGGTGCCGGTGCTCGGCATCATCGAGAACATGAGCACGCACATTTGCAGCCAGTGTGGACACGAAGAGCACATCTTCGGCGCGGGCGGCGGCGAGCGCATGGCCAAACAGTACAGCGTGGATTTGCTGGGTTCACTGCCGCTGGATATTTCAATCCGCGAGAACGCCGACGACGGACATCCCAGCGTCATCGTCGAACCGGAAGGACGCATCGCCCTGATTTACCGCGACATCGCGCGCAAGGTGGCGGCGAAACTCGCGCTTCAGGCCAAGGACTTCAGCGCCAAGTTCCCCAAGATCGTCATTCAAAATACTTAAAAAATGGAATTCAAGCCATGAGCATTAAATCGGACAAATGGATCCGCCGCATGGCGCAGCAGCACGGCATGATCGAGCCGTTCGAGCCGCGCCAGGTCAATCAAAACGGCACCGGCCAGGTGGTCTCGTACGGCACTTCGAGCTACGGCTACGACATCCGTTGCGCGGACGAGTTTAAAATCTTCACCAATATCAATTCCACCATCGTGGATCCGAAGAATTTCGACCCCAATAGCTTCGTGGATATCAAGGCCAACGTGTGCATCATCCCGCCCAATTCATTCGCGCTGGCGCGCACCGTGGAGTATTTCCGCATCCCGCGCGACGTGCTCGCCATCTGTCTGGGGAAATCCACCTATGCGCGCTGCGGCATCATCGTCAACGTCACGCCGTTCGAGCCGGAGTGGGAGGGTTATGCCACGCTGGAGTTTTCCAACACCACGCCGCTGCCCGCCAAGATTTACGCCAACGAGGGCATCGCCCAGGTGCTGTTCTTCGAGTCCGACGAACCGTGCGAGACCTCTTACAAAGACCGCGCGGGCAAGTATCAAAAACAGGTGGGTGTGACCCTGCCTAAGACCGGCTGAGTTTACAAGCGGTAAATCGGCAATGAGCCACTTCGCCGAGATCGGCAGCGTGGCTGCCGCTGTTTTTTCTCGCCGCGCTGCTCTACAGCTCCATAGGGCACGGCGGCGCCTCGGTCTACCTGGCGCTGCTGATGCTGAGCGGGCTGGCGCGCCCCGAAACAGTGCCGTTGGTGCTGGCGTTGAACATCGCGGTTGCGCTCACCGCGTTTGTGAATTACCACCGCGCCGGGCATTTCTCCATGCGGTTGCTGTGGCCGTTCGCCGTTACCTCTGTTCCGGCTGCGTTTATTGGCGGCTCGCTGAATATTTCGATGCGGGTATTTTCTGTTATCCTGGGCGCCGCTTTGCTTGCCGCCGCCGTACGCCTTCTGTTTTTTAACTCCTCTCGTCAAGCGCAAATCGCACATCCACCGGACAGCCTGTTGCTGATAGCGTTGCCCGCGGGCGCTATACTGGGCTGCTGGCTGGTCTGGTGGGTATAGGCGGAGGAATATTCTTAAGTCCGCTGTTATTAGTGCTCGGCTGGGCGGACACCCGGCAAACCGGCGCGGTGGCGGCGGGGTTTATCGTTTTCAACTCAGCCAGCGGCCTGATTGCGCAGACTCTCAAGAGTACGCCCGACTGGACACTGCTCTGGCCGCTGCTGACCGCCGTTGTAATGGGTGCGCTGATCGGCTCCTGGTGGGGCGCGTTTAAGTTGTCGCCATTGCGTCTGCAACAGCTCTTGGGCGTGGTGCTGCTTGCGGCGGGCGTAAAAATGCTGTCGCAGGCTTGAAGCTGTGTGGTACACAGAAATCTCCGGCATACACCTTATCGTCCGTCCACATCATTACCCGGCGATAACCACCGATATATGGTTTGACTAACCATATAATCTCTGGTTTAATAAGCCATATATGGCGGCGCGGGCGCTCTTCTACAAGAAACAGATTTACCGTGGCGGCAGCGTGGAAATGGTGATCTGGGAACTACTGGATGGTGATGCCGAATGCCCCCATGGCTTGAAGTACAGGCTGGTGTACGCGAAGGATGCACAGCGATTGATCGGTTACGACAACGAGCGCGGGAAAGGCGCTCATCGCCACCTGGGCGATAGTGAATTTTCCTATATGTTTCAGAGTATCGAGCGACTTGTGAAGGATTTTTTGAACGACGTGAGAAGGTGCGGTGATGAGTAAAAAACAGGTATTGCATATCGAGATCGCCACGTTGGATGAGTCGCTTGCCCAGTTTGCCGGCGCCTGGAAACGGGCGGGACAAGGGAAGAAAGTGGAGGCCTACTTCGGGGTCGGATTTGAATCCATGGCGAATTTGCTCGGCATGCTCACACCCAAGCGCTGGGAGCTGGTCGAGCGGCTTAAAAAAGAAGGTGCGGTGACTGTATACCGGCTGGCGAAGCTTCTTGTGCGTGATTACAAGAATGTTCACAGCGACGTCAAAGTGCTGGAACAGCTTGGGATTATCAAGCGTGATGGAAGCAAGGTCTCCGTCCCATGGGACGAGATTGAGGCGCGTCTGCGGCTTGCGGCGTGAGTTGCGCCGGGGAGCCGAGCCTTGATTGAGATTACACCGGACCGCCGGCTGACGCCGGTGATAAGGCTGGTGCCGAGGAGAGGACTTGAACCTCCAAGGTGTTTCCACCACTAGTACCTGAAACTAGCGCGTCTACCAATTTCGCCACCCCGGCTTTAGGGAGCCTCTGGTAAGCGGCGCACTTTACTCTACAACAACACTTTTTTCAATAATTTGAGAATAATGAAGAGTTCCAAAAAGAATACATCCCACCCCGACCCCCACGCATCGCGCGAGGCGGCCAAGTACGAACACCCCATCCCAAGCCGCGAGCTTATCATCGAGCGCCTCACACAACGCGCCATGCTGCTGAGCCTGGAGCAGATCGCGGACGAGCTTAAGATAAAGGACGAGCGTGATCTGGACGCCTTGATCCGCCGCCTCAAGGCCATGGAGCGCGACGGCCAGTTGGTGCGCAACCGGCGCGGCGACTACGGCGTGGCCGCCAAGATGGACCTGGTGCGCGGGCGCGTCATCGGCCATCCGGACGGTTACGGATTTCTGGTTTCCGACGAGGGTGGCGAAGACGTGTTTCTCTCGGCGCACGCGATGCGCGCACTGCTGCACGGCGACCGCGCGGTAGTGAGCGTGACCGGCCTGGACCGGCGCGGCCGGCGCGAGGGCACGGTGGTCGAGGTGCTGGAGCGCAATACCACGCGCGTGGTGGGCCGGTTCTATCTGGAGCGCGGCGTCGGTTTCGTGACGCCCGATAACAAGCGCATCAGCCAGGACATCATCGTGCCGGCTGATCAGCAAGGTCTGGCGCGGCACGGGCAAATCGTCATGGTCGAGCTCATGGCTCAGCCCGGCGCGCGCGCGCAACCGGTGGGCAAGGTGGCCGAGATACTCGGTGAACACATGGCGCCGGGCATGGAGATAGACGTGGCGATGCGCGCCCACAATCTGCCCTATATGTGGCCCGCCCGGGTGGAACAGGAAATCGGCGCCCTCACGCCGGAGGTGCCGGAGCACGCCAAGCAGGGGCGCGAGGACATCCGCGGATTGCCGCTCGTCACCATAGACGGCGCGGACGCGCGCGACTTCGACGACGCGGTGTTTTGCGAGCGGCAAGGCAAACACTGGCGCTTGCTGGTGGCCATCGCCGACGTGTCGAGCTATGTGCAGCCCGCCACGGCGCTCGATGAAGAGGCGCTAACGCGCGGCAACTCGGTGTATTTTCCGCAGCGCGTGATCCCCATGCTGCCGGAGGCGCTCTCCAACGGACTGTGCTCGATCAATCCGCACGTGGATCGTCTATGCATGGTATGCGAGATGGAAATAGACGCGACGGGGCGGATAAAAAAGTACCGCTTCTTCGAGGGCGTGATGCGCTCGCACGCGCGGTTTACCTACGACGAGGTCGCCGCCATGCTGATCGAAGGCGACACGGCGTTGTGCGCCCAGTATTCCGCGCTGTTGCCGCACCTGCATGAACTCTATGCGCTGTATCAGGCGTTGCGCGCCGCGCGTGAACAGCGCGGCGCGATAGACTTTGAAACCACCGAGACGCGCATCGTGTTCGGCGCCGGGCGCAAGATCGAAAAAATCGTACCCGTGGTGCGCAATGACGCGCACAAGCTGATCGAAGAGTGCATGATCTCCGCCAACGTGTGCGCGGGGGAGTTTTTGTTGCAGCACGACATGCCGGGGTTATACCGCGTACACCAGGGTCCGGGGGAACAGAAGCTTGTGGACCTGCGCGCCTTCCTCGGCGAGCTGGGCCTGAGCCTGGGTGGAGGCGAGCAGCCTGAGCCCAAACACTACGCGAAATTGCTCGACAGCGTGCGCGAGCGTCCCGACGCGCATCTGATTCAAACCGTATTGTTGCGCAGCCTCGCCCAGGCGGTATACAGCCCGGTGAACAGCGGTCATTTCGGTCTCGCTTTGGAGAGCTACGCCCACTTTACTTCACCCATACGGCGCTATCCCGATCTCATCGTGCACCGCGCCATCCGGCACAAGCTGGCGGGTAAACCGGTGGAGAAATTCGCGCACGATCCGGCCATGCTGCATGGCTTCGGCGTACAGTGCTCGATGAGCGAACGGCGCGCCGACGACGCCACGCGCGACGCCGTCACCTGGCTCAAGTGCGAGTACATGATGGACAAGATCGGCGATGCGTTTGACGGCATCGTGACCGGCGTCACCAGCTTCGGCCTGTTTGTGGAGCTGAAGGATATTTACGTCGAAGGACTGGTGCATGTGACTTCGCTCACCAACGACTACTACCACTTCGATCCGGCGCATCACCGCCTGGCGGGCGAACGCACCCGCACCGTGTACCGCCTGGGCGACAAGGTGCGGGTGAAGGTGATGCGTGTTGATCTGGATAATAAAAAGATTGATTTTGAAATCGCGCAAGCGGCGAGTGACAAAGGTGAAAAAATCAAGAAAAAGCGCAAAAGGCGCTAAGTGACCAAGTGCGCGCGCAGTGCGTCTCGGCTCGACACCCTTCGCTTCGCTCTTCCCTCTCCCCCCGGGGGAGAGGGAATGAGGGAGAGGGCGTGGCAAAACAGGAATTCCGCCAAGCGAATAGAGTTTAACGCCTATGTTTTCCAATAGAACGACGCTCTGACATGTCCGAGCGCGTTATCATCTATGGCATCCACGCCGTCTCCGCCGCGCTCGCGCACGGACGTGACATGACCTTACTGTGGGTGGATGCGGCGCGCCACGATGCGCGCATGCAGGGGCTGATCCAGTCCGCGCGCCAGGCGGGTGTCACCGCGCGCGCGGTGGCGCAGGGCGAGATGGATAAAGCCGTGCCCGGCGCGCGTCACCAAGGCGTGCTGGCATTCTGCAAAAGCTGGCCCGCTTACAGCGAAGACGATCTACCCTTCCTGCTCGAAAAGCTCGCCGAACCCGCGCTGCTGTTGGTGCTGGATGGCGTGCAAGACCCGCATAACCTGGGCGCCTGTCTGCGCAGCGCGGACGCCGCCGGGGTGCACGCGGTGATCGTACCGCGCGACCGCGCCGCGGGTTTGACTCCGGTGGTACGCAAAGTGGCGAGCGGCGCGGCGGAGACCGTGCCCTTCATTCAGGTCACCAATCTCGCGCGCACCTTGCGTAGCTTGAAAGACGCCGGCGTCTGGCTGATCGGCGCCGACGGTGCCGCTGACGCCTCGCTCTACGCCGCCGATTTACGCATCCCGCTGGCGCTCATTCTGGGCGCGGAGGGCAAAGGCATGCGCCGCCTCACACGCGAGCACTGCGATGCGCTGGTGCAAATTCCCATGCACGGCACCGTGCAGAGCCTCAATGTCTCGGTGGCCACGGCCCTATGCCTGTTTGAAGCCGTCCGGCAGCGCGGTTTGAGTAAGGCCTGAGCAGGTGCTTTCGTTGCGGCGGTTTTTCAGTTAAAATGACCCGTTGTTGTACCCCTTGCCTCACCGCTTTGACGGGAGGCTGTTTTAAGCCATAAGGAACTTTAATGAGACACTATGAAATCGTGTTTCTGGTCCACCCTGACCAGAGCGAGCAGGTGCCCGCCATGATCGAGCGCTACCGCGCCATGATCGAAGGCAAGGGCGGATGCATCCACCGCCTCGAAGACTGGGGCCGCCGTCAGTTGGCCTATCCCATCAACAAAGTCCACAAGGCGCACTACGTGCTGATGAACATCGAGTGCAGCCAGGAAAGCTTGAATGAGCTGACCAGCGCATTCCGCTTCAATGACGCCGTGATCCGCAACCTGGTAACCACCTGTGAGAGCGCGATCACCGAGCCTTCCGCCATACTCAAGTCGAAGGACGAACGTGACCGCGCGCGACCCGATGAGGCCGAAGCGACGGAAGTGGTCGAGATCGACAGAATAGATGAAGAGGCCGTTGAAGCCGTTGAGGCCGTTGAGGCCGTACAAGGTCAGGGAGGTTAGCATGTCACGTTTTTTCCGGCGCAGAAAATATTGCCGCTTCACCGCGGAAGGCATCAAACAGATTGATTACAAAGACCTGGCGATCTTGAAAAACTACGTCGGCGAGACCAACAAGATCGTGCCGTGCCGTATCACCGGCACCAAGTCGCGCTACCAGCGTCAGCTCAACAAGGCCATCAAACGCGCGCGTTTCCTGGCATTGATACCCTACTGTGATTCGCACTAAGTACGCTGCTCGCGCATTCGACTGAGGAAAGGATTATGGATGTCATTTTATTGGAAAAGGTGCACAACCTGGGCAACCTCGGCGACAAGGTCTCCGTGCGTCCCGGTTACGGCAGAAATTATCTTATCCCGCGCGGCAAGGCCGCGCCCGCGACGGCGCTGAACCTCAAGCAGTTCGAGCAGCGGCGCGTGGAGCTGGAGCAGACGGCCAACGAGTCGCTGGCCGCCGCCGAGCGGCGCGCCGAGGCGCTGCACGCGCTGGGCAAGGTTACGCTCACGTCCAAGGCGGGCGAGGAAGGCAAGCTGTTCGGCTCCGTGGGCGCGGCGGATATCGCCGAGGCGATCACCCGGGCCGGTGTCAAGCTTGAAAAGCAGGAAGTACGCTTGCCCGCCGGCCCGCTGCGTATGGTGGGTGAGCATGAGGTCAGCATTCATCTGCACCCCGACGTCAACGCGCGGATCGCCGTCGTGATCGCGCCCGAGGCGTAATAGAAATAGCGCTGTCAGCGACTGGGTGATGGCGTAGCGCGGCGGTGTTGCGCAAACGGCGCGCCGCCCGGTGCGCCAGACTGGAAAGGAGACGCATGCAAGAGCTGACTTATTCGCTTGCGCGAGACCTTGATGCGGAAACCGCGCAACTCAAGACGCCGCCTCACTCCATCGAGGCCGAGCAGTCGGTGCTGGGCGGCCTCATGCTCGACAATCTCGCCTGGGACTACATCGCGGACCTGGTGCGCGAAGACGATTTTTACCGGCGCGATCATCGCCTGATCTTTCGCGCCGTCTCCAGCCTCGCTGCGCGCTCGCAGCCGTATGATGTGGTAACCCTTTCCGAGTGGCTCGACAACCATCAGGAACTGGATAATGCGGGCGGGCTGGCGTATCTCGCCACGCTCGCCAAAAACACCCCCAGCGCGGCGAACATCAAGGCCTACGCCACGATAGTGCGTGAGCGCTCCATCCTGCGCCAGCTCATTCGCATCGGCACCGACATTACCAGCCAGGCGTACCAGCCGGAAGGGCGCAACAGCGCCGAACTGCTCGAACAGGCGGAACGCCTGATATTCGGCATCGCCGAAGGCAGCGCGCGCGGCCGGCGCAGCTACAGCGCGATCAAGGACTTGCTGGTGCGCGTGGTGGATCGCATAGACACCCTCTCGCAGCAGGGCGGCGCGCTTATCGGCGCGTCCTCCGGCTTCTCCGACATAGACGAGCTGACGGCGGGACTGCAAAACACCGATCTCATCATCGTCGCGGGACGGCCCTCCATGGGCAAGACCAGCTTCGCCATGAATATCGCGGAACACGCGGCGATCAAGGAAAAGATTCCGGTCGTCATATTCAGCATGGAAATGTCCGCTGAGCAGCTCACCATGCGCATGATGTCCTCGCTCGGGCGCATAGACCAGCACAAGGTGCGCACCGGCAGGCTGGACGACGACGACTGGCCGCGCTTGACCTCATCCGTGAACATCCTCGATCAGACCTCGATCTTCATAGACGACACGCCCGCGTTGTCGCCCGGCGATTTGCGCGCGCGCGCGCGGCGCCTGAAGCGCGAGCACAACATCGGCATGGTGGTGGTGGATTACCTGCAACTGATGCAGGTGACGGGCACGCAGGAGACGCGCACCAACGAAATCTCCGAGATTTCGCGCTCGCTCAAGGCGCTGGCCAAGGAATTACAGGTGCCGGTGATCGCGCTCTCGCAGTTGAACCGCAACCTGGAGCAGCGCCCCAACAAGCGCCCGGTGATGTCGGATTTGCGCGAATCCGGCAGCATTGAGCAGGACGCCGACGTCATCATGTTCATCTACCGCGACGAAGTGTACAACGAGGACAGCAAGGATAAAGGTGTCGCGGAAATCATCATCGCCAAGCAGCGCAATGGCCCCACCGGCACGGTGCGCCTCACCTTCCTCGGTCAGTACACGCGCTTCGAGAATTACATTCCCAACGTATACCCTTAAGCGCATGGAGCACGTGGCATGACGCCCATAACGCAGGCGCGCATTGACCTCGGCGCCTTGCGCCACAATCTCGCGCGCGTACGCGCGGCGGCGCCGCACGCCAAGGTGATGGCCATCATCAAGGCCGACGCCTATGGGCACGGCATGCCGCGCGTGGCGCGCGCGCTGCATGACGCCGACGCCTTCGGCGTGGCGCGGCTGGAAGAGGCGTTGAGCCTGCGCGCGGCGGGCATCACTCAATCCATCGTCTTGCTGGAAGGTGTGCTCGACGCCGCGCAACTGAACGCCGCCGCGCACCAGGATTTGAGCATCGTGGTGCATCATGCCGCCCAGGTGGAGTTGATTGAGCACGCGGCGGAGAGCCTGCCGCCGGTAAAAGTATGGCTCAAGCTGGACAGCGGCATGCATCGTCTGGGTTTTGCGCCCGCGGAAATCCCCCGCATCCTGCAACGGCTGCGGCATTCAAAAAAAGTCATCGGCCCGCTGCGCTGTATGACCCACCTCGCCAACGCCGATGATCGCGCTGACGCGACTACCCTGCGTCAAATGGAGGTTTTCCAATCGGCCCTGACGGGTATCGAGGGCGAACGCTCCATCGCCA
>JBCKVB010000023.1:0-24588 GCA_038924245.1 Gammaproteobacteria bacterium
TACGACCAGGCGATTCAGGCCTATCGGGAGGCGCTGCGTATCCAGCCGGAGTATGCCGACACCTGGTATAACTTGGGCCTTGCCTACCACCACCTCAAGCAATACGACCAGGCGATTCAGGCCTACCGGGAGGCGCTGCGCATCCAGCCGGAGCATGCCGACGCCTGGAATAACTTGGGTGTTGCCTACAACGACCTCAAACAACACAACCAGGCGATTCAGCCCCTTCGGGAGGCGCTGCGCATCCAGCCGGAGTATGCCGAGGCCTGGTATAACTTGGGCCTTGCCTATTATTTCCAGGGGCGCAGCGACAAGGTGCGGGAGATTTATCAGACCTTGCGCAAGCTCGACCCGGCATTGGCGGAGGAGTATTTCAACACTTATATTTTATCTCTCGCCATTCGAGTGGAGGATAAAGGGGTCACATGTGAACCCGTGTCCGTAAAAACGGCCGCCCCGACACAACGTCAAACGGCTAAACAGGAGAACAAAATGAAAACACCAGTGACCCTTACGGCCGCATCCGCACAGGAAGCAGGCATCGAATGGGAGATCCTCAGCGAGGAGGTGAGGTCACTCCGCCGGAAGGGGCAGTATGCCCGTGCGGTGGTGGTGGCGAAGAGTGCGCTCGATGTCGCCGAAAAGTCGGTCGGCCCGGAGCACCCCGATGTGGCTAAGAGCCTGGACAGCCTCGCGCTTCTCTACGACGCGCAAGGTCACTATGCACAGGCCGAGCCGCTCTTCAAGCGCTCGCTGGCGATCTGGGAGAATGTCCTCGGCCCTGAGCATCCCGATGTGGCTACGAGCCTGAATATTCTCGCGGAGATATACCACCTGCAAGGCCGGTACGCGCACGCCGAGCCGCTCTTCAAGCGCTCGCTGGCGATCTGGGAGAAGGCCCTCGGCCCGGAGCACCCCCATATAGCTGTGAGCCTGAGGAACATCGCGAAACTCTACCACGCGCAAGGCTACTATTCGCAGGCCGAGCCGCTCTACAAGCGCGCGCTGGCGATCCTGGAGCAGGCACTTGGCCCTGAGCATCCCGATGTGGTTGCGAGCCTGAACAGCCTCGCGCTTCTCTACCATACGCAAGGCTACTACGCGCAGGCCGAGCCGCTCTACAAACGCTCGCTGGCGATCTTGAAGAATACCCTTGACCCGGACCCCCATACTGTGGCCGGGGTCCTGAATAACCTCGCGGCGATCTATAAGGAACAAGGCCGGTACGCGCACGCCGAGACGCTCCACAAGCGCTCGCTGGCGGTCCTGGAGCAGGCACTTGGCCCAGAGCATCCCGATGTGGCCAGGTGCCTGATCAACCTCGCGGAGCTCTATCGGGCGCAAGGCAACTATGCGCAGGCCGAGCCATTCTACAAGCGTGCGCTGGCGATCCTGGAGCAGGCACTTGGCCCAGAGCATCCCGATGTGGCTACGAGCCTGAATATGCTCGCGGAGATCTACGGCACGCATGGTCAGTATGCGCGGGCCGAACCACTCTTAAAGCGCGCGTTGGCGATCCGGGAGAAGGCTCTCGGCCCGGAGCATCCTGATGTGGCCAGGAGCTTGAGCAACCTCGCGAATCACTACGCCGCGCTCGGCCACTATGCGCAGGCTGAGCCGCTCTTCAAGCGCGCGTTGGCGATCAAGGAGAAGGCCCTCGGCCCGGAGCATCCCGATGTGGCCCAGATCTTGAGCAACCTCGCCGAACTTGACAGGAAAATAGGGAGAGCGAATGAGACCGTGGCCTTGGATAAACGAGCAGCGACCATAGATGATCAGCAAAGGAACGCGCTCGTGGGAAAGGAAGTAAAATGAATATAAGCAGAAGAGAATGTTTGAAAATATTAGCTGGATTGGGCTTTAGTCTGGCGCTCCCTTCGTTGGCTGCTATAGATTCCGCTGGCACTGCGGAAATTGACGCCGCGTGGCAGGATATACTGTCTTTGAAGCACCCATCTAAGGAAGATGAGATTTTGGCAGCTATTTTATTTGATGCGCATGGTATTGGAATAAGAAGCAGGATTCCAAAGCATTATATTTGGAAAGATGATTTACTTATTCTAGTTGGAGCAATTGCAGTGAAAAACATGGGGTGTGGTTATTATGGCACTTTAGAAATTAATAAAAGGATTTCAAAAAGATTGGATGTACTTTGTGTTAAGCATATTATTCAAGATATTCTATCTCATTCATCAAATAGTGATAATCGTGATAAGTATTGGTCAGGCACGTTAGGGGGCATTTTTAGTGCGTTAAAAGAATCATCCGAATGGGCGTATAAAAATAGGCGTACAAGAGAAAACCTATTGGCTTTCGCCGCACTCTCGTCTGACACTGTGTAAATTGACACCGTGCGTGACAGGCTATGCTGTCTCTGAAGCACCCCTTCTATGAGCATCCTAAACTTCCACTGCTTTTGTAGAGATTTAACAGCTTCCAGTGTGTAGCTGCTCAGCAATGGCGCGGGTTGAACGTTTATGGCGGTGAGGTAATAAACCGCGCAATCACACTGCAACGAGATGCGCCTGCATCGGACTGGCCCACCCTACGGGCCGGGGGATTTGATCCAGATTGCGGCCCCCGCCATTTTGGCAATGCCGCTAAAGAGGAGAATCAATAATGAGCAGCAAAAATGGTCACACCTTCTTGCAGCAAAGTAAAAGTTATCTGTTCACCTCCGAATCCGTATCAGAGGGTCATCCAGACAAGATAGCCGATCAAATCTCGGACCGCATACTCGATGCATTCCTGAGACTAGATCCCAATGCTCGCGTCGCTTGCGAAACAGTTCTTGCTGACCAATTTGTTTTGGTTGCCGGGGAATTCAAGACTGCCGACCAGGCTGATTTTGATGAGGTCAAAGCTCAGGCCGAAACGATCGTGCGGCAAACACTCAGAGACATTGGATATACCAGCAAGGCTGATGGTATTGATCCAGAGCAGTGCGAAATACGCATCGCATTTAATCGCCAATCAGTCCATATCAGCCAGGGAGTAGATCAAGCAGATGGTGAAGTGGGTGCAGGGGATCAAGGTCTGATGTTCGGTTATGCCTGTGATGAGACACCGGAATTTATGCCGTTACCCATTAGCCTTGCTCATCGCCTCGTCAGAAAACAAGCAGAACTACGCAAGTCAGGCGCGATACCTTGGTTGCGTCCAGATGCGAAGAGTCAGGTCAGCGTGAGATATGTCGATGGCAAACCCGTTGCGGTTGAGAAGGTCGTCCTATCCACGCAACATTCGCCTGACATCAGCACCGAAGAATTGCGGGAGGTGGTTCGCCGAGAAATCGTTGATGCTGTCATACCAAACGAGCTGCGTAGCGAAGTATTTACAGTGCTGATCAACCCAACTGGACGGTTTGAAGTTGGGGGGCCAAATGGCGACACGGGGCTTACCGGACGCAAGATCATCGTAGACAGCTATGGGGGTAGCTGCCCGCATGGCGGAGGAGCCTTCTCAGGCAAGGATCCCAGCAAGGTTGATCGTTCAGCAGCCTACATGGCGAGATATATCGCAAAGAATATCGTGGCGGCTGGTTTGGCAAGCAAGTGCCAGATTCAGTTGGCCTATGCCATCGGGGTGGTTGATCCTGTCTCGGTGATGGTGGAAACCTTTGGTACCGGGAATCGGTCGGATGAAAAACTTGAGCACTGGGTCAAGGAACACTTCCGGCTGACCCCGAAGGGCATCATCGAAACACTCGATCTGAAGCGACCTATCTATGCGCAGACAGCTACCTATGGCCATTTCGGGCGGGAAGATGTCATTTTCCCATGGGAACGTACAGACCACACTGGAGAGCCACATGGATAAGATGCCCAACACCGATGTTCTAATTAGGCGGCAAGGATTTGATATGAGCGATAGCTTCCCCAAGGACGAGCAGCAAGCCCTTCAACAAGCATTGGGAGAACAGTCATGAGAAGACGTGAATTCGTAAAGGTAGCGGCGGCGATTGCCAGCCTGTTTGTGGTGCCTTTCGGGGCGCAACCGACATACAGAAAAGGGCTGGGCACATGACTAAAAGTTCATCAAAGAAAGTCTCGCATCTGCGCGATCTGGGGGTGTTTGGTTTTGATCGTGTGGAACCGGTCATTCTGTCCGCTCTTGTGACGGAAGACCCGATGCTTCTGATCGGTGCGTCGGGGACTGGAAAAACTTACCTCCTGAACAGCCTGTCCGAAGCGCTGGCGCTTGAGCATCGTCATTACAACGCGAGCCTGATTTCCTTTGACGATCTGGTTGGATTCCCGTATCCGGATCAGGAAAATGGCAGCGTTAAATTCCTCCAGACACCCGCAACCGTCTGGGCGGCCGAATCGGTGCTGATCGACGAGATCAGTCGCTGCAAGCCAGAGCACCAGAATCGTTTGTTCTCGCTTATTCATGAGCGCCGTATTCAAGGCATTGCCTTGCAGAAGCTCCGTTTCAGGTGGGCAGCAATGAACCCCTGCAGCAACGATCAGACGGGGGTCGAGGATTATTCCGGCTCAGAGCCACTTGACCCAGCGCTGGCTGACCGCTTCGGTCTTTTTATCAGGGCGGCAGACTGGGCTGAGCTGACCAAGGCAGAACGACTCAAAGTCGCCGATCCCTCCGGTGAAGGAAAGATTGCTGATGATGGCGGTCAGCTCAAGAAAACGATCAATGGCTGGCGCCAGCTGTTTCGTGCGCAGATCGAGGCATGTCCTGAATCCATCCTGATTTATGCCACCACCGCAGTTTCAGCACTCAATTCCGCGGGTGTGCGGATTTCACCCAGGCGATCCAGGCTCATTGCTCGGAGCCTTCTGGCTGCAACAATAGTTACTGGAAATGCGTCGGATCCGCTTTTCCGGGTGATTCTGGAATCGAGCATTCCGCACACTTGCTGGGGTATGCAACCGAGCAATGAAATCATATCAGCGGCTCACCGCGTTGCTTGGGATACAGCGGCCCAAACCGCGAACCGTTGGCTCCATGCATTCATGTCGGAAGGCTCGCTGGCCCGGAAGCTGTCGATCCTGATCGAACAATGTAAATCACCTGATGCTGGAAGCCAAGCCATTGCACAACTTATCGCTTCGGAACCCAGAGACCGCTCAACAGCCTTCGCATTTTCCACCTATCCAGCGGCGGTACTCGGCAAACTTCCGGTCGGGGCTGAGGGCGTCAATGATCTTGGCAAGGTGGCATCGCCTTACTTATCTACGGACGGCGAGATCAGTTGGGCGGAGCGGTTAGACAAGAAGGATACGCAGCACCCCAATTTCACCCAATACGCTCAGGCACTGACGAGTTTGGGCGGCAGTCGGGCAGAGCGCGCAAAGCAATTCTTCAATGCCTGCCTTGTGGAAAAGCTGGTGCTAGCCGATCCTCAAGGCATAGAGGGACAGATCAACGAATGCATTGATCTTCTCAGGGAACACGGCCTGACATGAAGCACACGGCGGTTTCCGAATATCGCGCACCACCACCATTACTTGCCAATACTGGCGGGCCAATGAGTAGGACGCGAAAGGAGCATATTGCGTCCAGCATTCTCGGGAAGGATGATGGATGGATTCGATGCCCGAAAATTATTCGACTTGGACTGGCGTTTAAGTCGCGTTCAGACCCCCTGAAAGTTTTGGGAAAGCTCCTCGCTGCGGAGGGGTTTACCAGCTCAGAGGAACTGCGCGATGAATTCGTCGTTCCAGTCGGCCGATTGATCTGTCGCCCCTGCAAGGATGATTCCTTCCGAATCGATGTGGCAACGAGTGACCCCATGGTCGTACTTGAACAGACATTACTGCTGGGTTTGTGTACGGCGCAAATTTTCGATCCCTTGCGGCCTGTACTCTGGACCGGAACGAGCGTTACGCGGGCCGTTGAGCTGTTTGATCCTTCGGGGTTTTACGCATGAACGAGCAACGCTTCAAGAATCTCATGCAGGAGCTCATAGATGAAAATCCGTTTGCTATTCGGGCAACGCTGAAGATTTTGAAAACTGAATTCACCAAGACGATTCCGACGCTCGCGGTGACCTGCGAGGGTCGTCCAAGACTGCTGGTGAATCTTGAATTCATGTCCGAGCATTGCAAGAACGACAGCCAGTCTAAAGCGGTCGTTTGTCATGAGTTTCTCCATGTGCTGTTGCGCCATACCGAGCAACGCGGCAAGCCCACGAGGGCGAGGCATATCGCCTTCGATGCGGTCATCAACGCCATCATCCATCGGCAGTACGGTAGCGACTACTCGGACATGATGGCGAATTACTACAGGGACAGTGAAGATCTGCGCAAACTGCTTCGCCCCATGAACAAGAAGGAGCAGGCCTGGTATGACGCTCATCGCCCCCCGGCGAACCAGTTGCCTCAATGGGTAACTGCATGGCATGGTCTCTACACCGGAACCATGGTGGCCGATGATATCGAGTCACTCGCTGAGAGTTTGGCCAATGCCGCAGCAAAGGGTGGATCAAATGGGAAGCGGTCATCCGGGAAATCCGGGCAGCCATCCTCATCGGGCCCATTTACTCTGGAGCAAGGGGTGCTCAACGGATTCGGCGACTTGCTCGGCAACCACGATGAGCTTGGACAGCCTCTTTCCGGGGAATTGACCGATGCCCTCGATCGATCGATGAAAGAGATGAATGGCACTGGAATCTGGCGCTCTCCCAAGAGTCGCGGTGTTGGCGCCAATCCCTACGAGGCACTTTTCAACGCCCAAAACGATCCCATGGCGAAGTGGCAGAGGAAGACCTTGGAAGTACTTCGGCAGCACCTGATTCCAGACCGACGGTCAAGAGCCATCCGGTACGAGGAGCGGGAATATCGGATACCGGTGTTGTCGCCGAAGGATCGGCGAGCCTTCTTGAGATCTATGTGGGACTCTTTTCTTCCTGACGCCACCTGGAGCACCCGCCTGACCAAGCACGAAGGGTCAGCGCATGTCTATCTGGACGTGTCTGGCTCAATGAACGCTGACATGCCTCAAGTCATAGCGCTACTTGGGCGACTGTCACGCTACATCCAGCGCCCCTTCTGGGCGTTCAGCAACGTGGTGGCACCGGCCGTAATCGAACACGGACAGCTGAAGACCATCACGACGGGCGGGACCAGCATGGCATGCGTCCTTGAGCATGTGGCCAAGATTCGTCCGCTGGCCGCAGTGGTGGTGACGGATGGTTACATTGAACAACTCGACAAGCGCCTCGTCAGCAAGATTTCCGGTACCAAGTTGCATGTGCTTTTGACGCGGGACGGAAGTCCGGCAGAACTCGAACGGGCGGGGCTGATCTATACCCAGCTCGACAAGGTGCCCTCATGATTCGAATCAGTGAAATGGTGCTGCTTGGGCACCCCGACAAATTTTGCGATCAAGTCGCTGATGCCATCATCGCTGAATGCATGGCCATCGATGATGATGGCTATGCCCAGGTCGAGGTATCCGTTTGGTCGGATCAAGTCTGGCTGTCTGGTGGTATTTGCACTCGCCGGCCAATTCCCAGGCCCCTGAAGGACATCGTTGTTGAGACCGGGTTGTCGATAGGCTATGTACCAGGTAGTCATCTCGATGCCAGTCGATATCAGGTTACCGATACCGTCTGTCAGCGGGTGGGCGATCCGACCCAGTGGTCTCGATACGTCAACGACCAGGGGGTCATCATCGGATGGGCTGGGTATGACGAGAAAACCCATTTCCTGCCGCCGGAACACTTCCTTGCCCACACGTTCCGTAATGCCTTGGTGACGTCCTGTTCAGAGGGCATATTGAGGAACCAGGGACCCGACGGAAAACTGATCGTTCGATTGCGCGAGGAGGGGAGCCGTTGGTCGCTTGAGCACGTTCTGATTACCCTTCAGCAAGAGGAGTCGCTTGAGTTCATGGAGCTTTGCCACCGAACATCAAAGGTGGCGGCCGAGACCTATGAGCGGTTGCAGCGTGTGGATTCTCGCTGGATAGCACGCTGGCAGGATGTGGAGCTTCTGATCAACCCCAACGGCCCATTGGTGAGCGGCGGCAGTGATGGGGATAACGGCCAAACCGGTAGAAAACTGGTCGTCGACTACTACGGACCGAGAATTCCCATGGGCGGTGGGGCCTTGTCTGGAAAGCACATGGGGCATATTGATCGGATCGGGGCGTATGCCGCGCGGAGCGCAGCCATCGCTGCAGTGAAATCAGGGGCCGAAGAGTGCTTGGTCCGTCTGGCGTATGCCCCCAATGTGCCCGATCCGCTCGATATCACCTATGAAATGGTAGGGAGGGGGGTTCGCCAATCACCCGCGTATTTCAATCATCTAGCGATGACTGATCGGTTTTCGGGAAATTTGATCACCAAAGAGTTGGGCAGGGGAAATCACTTTTTCGACTTGACGCTGCCTTGGAACCAATAAATAGAGGGAGAAGAATATGTTTTGGATGAAGAAGAAGCCTAAGCCACAACCATTTGGTACCCCCTAGATGAGCACCTTGCCTGATAATGGTTATTATATGATTTCCGTGTTTTTCGCGCTGGCCTGACATGAAAAAACCATATCTCAGCAAAAGCAAGTTAATGGACTTCCTGCAATGTCCAAAGCGCCTGTATCTCGAAGTACACCGTCCTGAGCTTGCAGAGGTATCAGAGGCAACGGAACAGATCTTTGCAACGGGCCATCAGGTCGGCGAGATCGCCCGCAAGCTCATTCCGGATGGCATCCTGATTGGCCACGATCATGAGCTCGCACAGGCGCTGCGTGATACGCAAGCTGCTCTTAAAGAGCAACCGCTGCGCACGCTGTTTGAAGCGACATTCGAATACAACGGAGTGTTGGTCCGCACAGACCTGCTGTCGCCCGCGGGCAATGGGCACCGCCTCACCGAGGTCAAATCCTCAACGGAGGTAAAGGACCACTATCTGGCTGACTGCGCCGTGCAGGCCTGGGTGCTCGAAGGTACGGGTTATCCCCTAGAGCGAGTCGAGCTTGCCCATGTCGATAACTCCTTCGTCTATCCGGGCGGTGGCGATTACCGTGGTCTGCTGCGTCATAAAAACATCACCGGGCAGATTCAACCGCTCAAGGAGAAGGTGCCGCACTGGGTGGAAGAATCGCGGCGCGTACTTGGGGGTGATGAGCCCCGGATAAGCGTTGGCAAACAATGCCACGATCCCCACGAATGTCCCTTTCTCAGCTACTGTAGCCCGCCCGAACCGGAAGAGTACCCGGTGACACTGCTGCCCAATGACAGAAACAAAAAAGTCGCCAGGGAATTGCAGAGCGAGGGGATAAATGACATCCGTGAGATCCCGAGCATGCGGCTAACGAACCCCCGCCACGAATGGATCCGGCGCGTGACCGTCAAAGGCAAGCCAGATCTCAGGCCGGAAGCGGCGGAAGCACTCTGCAACCTCCCCTACCCGCGCTACTACCTCGACTTCGAGACGATCAAGTTTGCCGTGCCGATCTGGGCTGGAACCAGGCCCTACCAGATATTGCCATTCCAGTGGTCGTGTCACATCGAGTCCGCCGAAGGTGAATTGCTGCACGAGGAGTTTCTGGGCGTGGGTCCTGATGCGCCGATGCGCGACTTTTCGGAGAAGCTGATTCTTACGCTCGCAATGAAAGGCAAGGGGCCGATCTTTGTCTACAACCAGACTTTCGAGGCCGCACGCATCCGGGAGCTGATCACGATGTTTCCCGACCTCGCCACGGATCTCAACCCTATTCTCGACCGGATGGTGGATCTCATGCCCATCGCGCGGGAAAACTACTATCACCCAGAGATGAAAGGATCATGGTCCTTGAAAGCGATACTGCCCACTGTGGCACCCGAGCTTGACTATGCCAACCTCGAGCATGTTCAGGAGGGCAGCGGCGCGGGAATTGCCTACCTTGAGATACTGGATGCGAACACAACTACGGAGCGCCGCATCGAGCTTATCCAAGCACTCAGGGACTACTGCCAGCAGGACACCATGGCGCTTGTGAAGCTTGCGAGCTTTTTCGCCAGTAGCAAGGACTGAGCGCGGGCAAATAGGATCTTGTCAACTTTTAGTTGAATAACAAAGGGGTCATGTTCATTGCATGACTACCATCAGCCTGCGTACTGGGAATCTACTGTAAACTACTGTAGTTTGCAGCATAATCCAATAGATGGATAGATTCCACCTCACGCTAGGGGGGGCATATGGCCCGACACTGCTCAACCAAAGACTTTTTCCAGCAGACGCCGAACGCCCTGCTCGCCCGTTGCTTTCAGGGGGGGCTGTTCGGCGATCTGGACTTCAGCGCCATGAAGGAGGCCCAGCTTGACGGGGTGATCTCGGTATGAGTGATTTCGTTTCACTCACGGGGGCACTGGAAGGGTATTTCGACAAGCAATTGGCCGAACTGCCCGACGAAGTGCGGCAACGTATCAAGCAGGATTTCGGCCCTATATCATGGGACGGCATGAATCCTGATCAGCGGTGCAGGGTTACGCTTCAGGTGGACTATCAGCGTGCCCCGGCCACCGAGGGCGATCGAAAATTCTGGGGGGATTTTTTCTCGCACATGGACAGAATCAAGAAGGATATTGAGACCTGGAAGGCGGTTTCTGCACCCACCGCCAGCGATCTTGAAAAGAAGGAGGCCAGACTCACCGAGTTGCGGCGCGAACTTGCCGCCATGGAACAAAAAGATCGTAAAGCCAGGAGTGACTATCTGGATCCTCGGAGCAAGAGACCCGAAACGTCACCCGCCTCGGGCAGACATGACTACATCGCCTATCCAAAAGCACTCAAGTTGCTCTCGGATCGGCTGAAAACCACACCTGAGGAAATTGCCGCCTGGGTCTTGATGGGGCAGAACGATGGCGGCCTCAACGCTTACCTGAATGCCAACGAGCTGGAACCCCCGCCGAGGTTTTTTTTCTACTATTACACGGGGGGCGACTATCTCTCGCCCCTGATGGCCTGCTGGTTCCTGGCTGATGACATCGCCAACTTCCAGCCTGCCGACCGTTACATCACAGGGAAAGAACTGATCGAACGCTGGAGCGGACAGCCAAGCATTCAGCTGGAAGCCTTTATTCGGGCCAAGATTGCCGAGGAGCGGCTGATGGATTTTCATCCGACCATGGGCGGGACTCAGTGGAGCGAGGGAGAGGATTGCCCGGCAAAAGAAACGGCGCTGTTTGCGCTGTCGCATGTAGAGGCGATCGAGGCGGAGGATGAGACCGGTAAGGTTAAGCCCAGCGAGACACCGCAGACTGGAGATAAACGACTTGACCAAGGCACCTCAGGAAAGCCGTGCGGGGTATTCATCGCCATGAAGGGCCTTACTGCCGATGAGGTGAGTATCACCTTCGTGAGAGATAAAGCTGAATCTGGTCTGGGAGCAAACAACATGCTGGAAATATCTGCACGCGGGGAAACAAGACGTGTTGCATTAGCTACGCTTGACCTGGTGGATCGACGGAACGGAGCCTTGAACAGCCAGGGTGCCATCCTGTTGGGGATGGCACAGAAGAAAACAAAGATGATGCATACCGGCCGCAACGCGAAAAAGTTAACGCGACTGCGACGGGTGTTTCGTATACATCTGGGCATCAACGCTGATCCATTCGATCCCTACCGCAAAGGCGTTGGGTGGGAACCACTCTTCAAGATATATGACAAACGCGGAGCGGCAGACGAACGCGCCAAGCGAGAAGCCGAACTTCGCACATATTCATACAATGACCAAATAGACCCAGGTTTAGATTCAGAAAGCGAGCTCGGTGCCGATTGGTTGAAGGAGAACGATCCCGACGCGCCAGCGTGACAAATCGACAGTTGTCATGACAAATCAAAAAGGGCGACCTCCGCGCCCAGCCTAGCTTCCGGGCCCGTGGCATGACATGTCATGTGTAGAGTTAAGCGGCGACGTGCCGCGAGACTTTACGAGGTGCAGATATGTCCAACGCCAATACCCTTACCGCCCCCCAGACGGTCAACACGCCCCCGACCATCCTGCGGCTCCCTGCCGTTCTGAAGCGACGCGGCAGGTCACGCAGCTCACATTACGCTGACATCAAAGCGGGGCTCTTTGTAAAACCAGTGCTGATTGGATTGCGAGCAACTGGAACGCCTGACAACGAAGTCGATGCGCTCAATGCTGCCCGCATAGCAGGAAAAACCGAGGACGAAATCCGCACCTTGGTGGTGAAACTAGAAACAGCTCGCAAGTCAGCAGCTTGAGGGGCTGCCATGACAACCATTGATCTGACAGTTTCCGACACCGAGCCGGATGAAGCCGGTAAAGCCCCGGTTACCCTGTCCGGCGCCCGTTGCCAATGCCCATCGTGTAGTTTGTACTTCAACAGCGACAAGGCGTTCTGCAAACATCGTGTCGGAAGGCACATGCCAATGCAGCGCCGCTGTCTTTCCGAAACGGAAATGATGGAACTTGGGATGGCGCTGGTTGGCTCATTCTGGGTTAGCGAATGTCGTGAGGCTAAAACCATACCTCCCGGACCTAGAACCATGCCTTTGTATGCCGTTTCCAGAAGCGCGCAGGCCCAAACGAGCGACGCACCGGATGCACCCGCTGCCCTACTAGCTACCGACTCCAGTGCGTTCGCATTTGGGCCTCATGGCGCGCGGGGCCTGCCATGAGTCAGCAGCGTGACGCCCCGGCATATCAAGAATATGCGGCGACTATCTTGGCACAGCTACCCTTCCGAACCATGACGCTACAGGATCGTGGCTTGTTCTACACCATGAAACTCGAATGCTGGGTCAATATGCGGCTGCCGCACAACCACAACGACTTGGCAAAAGTTTTGGGGTTGCCGGTTGCTGAAGTTGCCGCCTCACTTGCTGCTGTGATGCCATTCTTTGAAGTTGTGGGCGGCTTCATTATCAGCCCTGAGTTGGAGAATTATCGGGCGCACTTGGTCGACCGGAAGAGCAAGCAAAGCCAAGGCGGAAAGAGTGGTTCGGCCACCACAAACGGCAAGCGCAGCCGCCCGGCAAAGGCCATGGATGATGGGGTTTCGAGTACCCCGTCGAGTACCACGCGAGTACCACGTCAAGGTCATGTCGAGTCCTTAGTACAGCCAAGTACAGTACAGCAAAGACAAATACAGCCGCGAGAGAGTGATGTTGTTGATCCATTCATGACCGCATATAACGCTGCCGTGAGTTGCACTGCGGAGGACTATGCCAGAGCAAAGGGGCGGTAATGCTGAATATCTGCCAGCTTGACGGCTGGGGGCGCTGGCTGATCCAGACGGAGCGCTTTCCTGTTCGATGGCGCCCGGCTACCGGGGTTTACGGCAGGGCTTGCCAGTGCCGGCAAAGGGTACGGGGATTATGAACAGGGGCGAACCATGAAACGTTTCACGCGAGAAATTGAACTGGCATTCAGGCAAGGGATTGCCGGGACGTGATGCGGGAACTAAATTTTATCAACCAACTAAACGAAAGGAGATTGAAATGAATAATGAAAAACTGTTTGGAGAATGTCTGGCGCACTACGCACAACGCGAGCCAAATCACTTTTTAAAGCTTTATTGCGAGTACATGCCCAATGGTGGCGATTTTGATGAGCACCCGGATGGGAACGGCGATTGCATGGATGCAGTCTATGCGGTGGAACTGATGTACGGCGCGGCAGTGCAGGTACTTATACCGCATGACACTGACCCGGTTATAGCGGCACGGCAACTGAAAAAACTAGCCAAGTGGTTGCAGCGTGAGCCAAGGCTTATGAAGGTAATCGTGACTGACCACATGAAGTTTGAGCGCATGAAGTTTAAGCGCAAGTCCCGTGAAGAAGAAGATCAATGTCCGTATTAATTTAACGAATACCGCACCGGACGGATTGAAGGGTAAATTAAGACCCGAGCAAACGGTATTCTAGGAGAACACAATGGCTGAACCAGTCAACAAGTGCAAACCGTCAGATGCAACGGCGCGCGCCATGCAGCGCGTAGCTGTGGGAGAGCGTCCAATCCATGCGGAAGGCTGGGGTACGGGTATGAATCTAACAGAGAAGCAAGAGAAGTTCTGTCACCTATTGGTATCAGGGATGAACCAGTCTGATGCGTATCGCGGGGCTTATTCAGCCGGGAAGATGGCTGAATCCACAATTCATGTCTCGGCTTGCCAATTAGCAGCGAACCATAAGGTTGCTAACAGGATAGAGGCTCTACGCGCACCTGTGATTGCAAAGCTACGCTATGGATTGGAACAAGCTATGATCGAGTGTAAGGAAGGCATGGAAATGGCTAAAGAGAATAAACATAGTTCAGCCTATATCTCCGCTGTTTCATTGCGTGCCAAGCTCAATGGGTTAGACGTGGAACCCAGAAAGAATGACCGGGGCGCATTCAGCGAAATGACCGATGATGATCTCGCCCGTGCCATGGTAGAGGTGGACACGGCTATTGAGCGAGCCAAGAAGCACGCAGTTTAAGTACCAGTAAGGACGTAGTGAGAGGGGCGCTACCCTAGTAGCTCTCTCCCCCGTAGCGTGCGTCAGGGGTCACGGCAGCAGGGCAGAAGTTCGAGTTTAAGGCTGATACTTAGGATTTGAGGCCATGAAAGCGAGGTATGCAGGTTATGAGGTTATGTAAGGGATGCGGTAAGGCGCACTATCCTAATCAGGCGTGGATTCATGCTTTCGTCGGGGTGTCACTAGCAGGGATGGCGCGGTGGCTTGGCATCCTGAACGGGCGGCTGGGCTGAATCTGTTTCGCAAAACGCGGGGCGGCTTAAAAAACTGGTAGTATGAATCACGCTCGTTGGAAGACGAAAAACAGAGGGAAGCTCAGGGTGGCCTCCGTGTATTTCGCGCGCAACCATCTGGACGAACCGAGCACCTTCCGAAAGGGCTTCTCCCCTGCTTTCCAGGTGAGCCGCAGCGGGTAACCGCCCCTGTCTGACGGTATTTATGACGGTATCTATCGCAATGTCGATAATATTACTCAAACGTTTCAATGGGTTATAAGCTGGTTCGAGTCCGTCCCGGTCCTCCTGCATCACCTGAACTCGGTAATTGTGCAACTCCGCACGCTCAATGCTGAACCTGCACCGTTTCCAACGACTAAAGACTCGATAGCGTTCCACAACGCTTATATCGACTTCGGCATCTCAACGTACGCAGCTAAGCTCCTCGAGCTTTTTGAATCGATTGAGATATCTATCGAACACGAGAAGTACCTCGTATATGCCCAATCAGGGCGAGCAATACTTGAGAACATTGCGACCCTTCGCTACTATTCCCTACACACCGACCTTTCAGCCGCCAGCGAAGCTTGGAAAGCAAAGTCACTAACCGACCCAGTCATTAGAAAGGCTAATGAAACGCTGGATCGCTTTCTCCGAGGCAATCACTTCTCTTGGGACGCATTCATTGAAGGACGGTTTACCGACCTTACAAAGGTTCCGCATCAGGAGCACCTCGCTCAGATCAATTCGGCCACATGCCTGCAGAAGTGGTTCAAAGAGTCCCCACAACTCGAATCGCTGTATGACCTATTTTGCGATCTAGTTCACCCAAATCTTGGAAGCAATCTCTTGGTGCTTGGCGTACTTGGCAATGAACTTGTTCCTGGAGCCAAAGGCGCCAAGAGCACTTCGCTCTTCGTAGTTGCTCCGACGTTAGCTGGGATACTCGGCGCATTCAAGGCTGCAAAGGTCGCAATAGAGACGCTGGCTGCGCAAAGGTTCTTTCCAGATACTCCCGCAAGGGTTCACTAAATTGCACGGTAAATTGCGGCCTAACTCGCCTAAAAGCTCTCCCACTCTGGGTACAGTTCGCGTTGTCTGTTGCGCTGGTGCTTGGCGCGGACTTCGTCACCATCCTCAACGGCCAGAATAACGCCTCCGCTCTCCGGGGCCATACACCAAGCTTATCGACATGGAACTTAAAGCTCATTTCTCGAACATCCACAAGGTGATCATCGATCACCTGGAGCAAGCCCAATCCGAAATAGTGGCGGCGATCGCCTGGTTCACGGACCGTGACATCTTCGAGGTACTCTGCAAGAAAGCCCGCGCAGGAATCAAGGTGTCGGTTGCACTGATCGGCGACGAGATCAACCAGGGGCCCGGCGGGCTGAATTTCCATAGGCTTAGCAATCTCGGTGGCCAGGTGATCTTTCTGCCCTCCGGCAGCCGCAACGAGCGGACCATGCATCACAAGTTCTGCGTCATTGATCGCGGCACCGTCATCACCGGGTCCTACAACTGGAGCCACAAGGCCCGCAGCAATGACGAGAACATCACGGTCGTCACCGACGCGACAGACTTCGCGGGCAAGTACCTCGACACATTCGACAGCCTCCTCGTCCGCACAGGACACGGCGCCCCCATCGTTGCCGACGCCGACGCGGCGCGACGGCGACTGGAGATGATTCGCAACCTGGTCATGCTTGGCGAGCAGGATGACGTCTCCACCCATCTGCGCAAGTTGCGCCCCGTCGCCCAGGAGCTACAGCTTTCACAGATCATCGCAACCCTCGACAACGGAGAATACAAGGCGGCGCTTGAGCACATCGACGCCTACCTGCGCAAGGCGACCGCTCTGGTTGTGGCGGGGTTTGCGGATATTGCCCTTCTCCGCTTCCAACTCGAAGTCCTGGAATTTCGCCTCGAATCCCTGAGTGACGAGAAGGGTGATCTTGATCGCGGCCTGATCACCTTCAACCGGCGCCACGACGACGCGTTGGGCGACCTGATCCAGCGCATTCTCAAGGCCCGGGCTGAACTGGCGCGATTCCTCGCGGCACGCAAAAAGAAAGTTGACGAGAACACCGAGGCGGAAGAGGCAGCCCGAGAGGCCGAAGAGGCTTACCGGGACTATTCCAGACAGCACGAAGACCTACAACGGCTGGAACCTTTGCCCAAGCTCGACGAGGAGGCCGAGCGGGAAATAAGGTCTCTCTACCGCAGGGCTTGCAGCCTTTGCCATCCCGACAAGGTTCCCGAAGAAAAGAAGGGGGCTGCGCACCGCGTATTCGTCGAGTTGCAGGATGCCTACAAGTCCAATGACCTGCCCCGGTTGCGGGAAATCTATGCAGCGCTCGCCGCCGGCGGCCTGCCGGGAACCCGCTCCACTACCTTGAGCGAGGTCGAAGCGCTGAAGGCCGCGATTGCCGAACTGGAGTACGCCATCGCCAGGCTGGTGGCCGAACTGAAGGCGTTGCAGGAAAGCGACGGCGTCAAGCTGATGGATGCAGCCGGTGCCACCGAGGCAGACTGGCAACGCTTCTTTGAGCAGCAGCGCGGGACACTGGAGATTGAACTGGACACGATCGTGACGGACCTCCTGGCCGCGCACACTGAAAAAATAGGATTGCCATGAGCGAACGAGAAACTGACCGCAACGCTCTGACCCTTTATGTGGCGAGCTACCCAGTGCAGGTGCAAGCGGCCGGAAGACAACTGGGCATTGCCGCACAACTGAACCAGGACCTCGAACGGCGGCGGCTTGTCGGCATCCTGAAGCGGATTTCCTCCGAGAATGCAGCCTCATTTGTGTCGCGTAGGCAGGCGCTTGATGGCGCGCTGATTGAGCGCTTTGAGGATCACTGGGACTGGGAGATGCTCTCCGAGAATGACGCTCTACCGTGGTCGCTCGAACTGATCGAACGCTTTGAGGATCGTTGGGGCTGGCGGGGGATCTTCAGCAATAAAGCCCTGCCTTGGTCGCTCGAGCTGATCGAACGCTATAAGGGTCACTGGCAACGCCGTCCCTTTTACAGAGGTTGTAAGCTCTCCGCAAATGAAGCTCTACCGTGGTCGCTTAAGCTCATCGAATGCTATGAGGATCGCTGGTATTGGCCGTGGCTCTCCAGCAATAAAGCCCTGCCTTTGTCGCTCGAACTGATCGAACGCTTTGCGGATCGCTGGGACTGGGTGGGGCTCTCCTATAATGAAGCCCTGCCTTGGTCGCTCGAACTGATCGAACGCTTTGCGGATCGCTGGGACTGGGGGAGGCTCTCCTATAATGAAGCCCTGCCTTGGTCGCTCGAACTGATCGAACGCTTTGCGGATCGCTGGGACTGGGGGAGGCTCTCCTATAATGAAGCCCTGCCTTGGTCACTTGAGCTGGTCGAACGCTATCAGGATCGCTGGGGCTGGCAGTTGCTCTCCCAGAATAAAGCCCTGCCTTTGTCGCTTGAGCTGATCGAACGCTATGAAGATCGCTGGACCTGGCAGTTTCTCTCCAGCAATAAAGCCCTGCCTTGGTCGCTGGCGCTGATCGAACGCTATGAGGATCGCTGGGACTGGGCGTCCCTCTCCGAGAATGAAGCACTGCCTTGGTCGCTCGAGCTGATCGAACGCTATAAGGATCGCTGGGACTGGACGCAGCTCTCCAAGAATGAAGCCCTGCCATGGTCGCTCGAACTGATCGAACGCTTTGAGGATCGTTGGAACTGGGAGATGCTTGCTGGGAATAAAGCTCTGTCCCTACCCTTACTCCGTCCGGCGGATATTGTTGAAATCATGGCGCATCATTTCACTACCCAGGAGGAAAAAGCACCGCCAGTAGACAAAAACAAGCTTGATACTTTTGACGACGATATTCCGTTTTGAGAAACATTGATTTGTTCTGACCCCATTGATTTGTTCATTAAGAGGTACTTATGCCAACTCGCCGAGAAATTAACCCACAGCATGAGAGCGCAGTTATCGACGCCGCGCTACGTGCCCATAACGAGACATTAGGTGCGGGGTTCTCAGTCGAATCTCGGCCAGACCCACCTGATGCGATTTTGGTTGACGGAAATCAGCGAACCTGGATGGAGCATACAGACGCCTTCTATCCGGGGTGGGCTGAAGATATAACATCTTATGCAGCTTCAGACAAAGTACACAAACCAATGAGAAAGGGGCGCCACCTGGATATGGATAACCAATTTGCGGACGCCTTTGCCAAGGAGGTGCTTAAAAAGTTTAATAATAAATCGTATCAGCCCGTGGTCGACCAATTCGGCCCAGGTATTCTTGTGGTCGGTCTAGAATCACCATGGCTTGACGAGGAAACGCTGCAAGCAATAAATGGAAAGTGGGCAGAACTTGGCAGCATCGATCTCTCGCCTATTTTTCGCTGGGTTTATCTGGGCTTCCGTTTGGACGGCGTTAACAAGGCCGCTCTATGGAAGCGTACCTAACGACTATAGCTTAACGTAGGCGTCCTGGGCCTGCGATACTCCCTAGGGCTGTATGACGACAACAACCGAACTACGAATTCAATACGCCTACCTTTCATGGAACTACGATTTTCCGCCGGAGATCGAGACCGCTTTGGAGGATGACTACGTAGCCAATAGACATCTGTACGACGAGAGTGCCCTGAAGATAGTGGCAATTACACTATTGATCGATCCCGACGCTTCTCCCCAAAATGTACTGGACGCAGTAAGGGACTATCGGTTGGGCTGCAAATAACCGCGCTATCGGCATGAGAATCAAAGGAGCGTGCGCCAGCACAAACTGGCAAGTGATAAGAAAGGGCTCGTGTTCATTGTATGACTACCCAACCTCGTCTCACCTGCTCCAATTGCTTCGCCAGGGGCATGCGGGGAAGGGCGGCGCTCCACGGGTGGCGTGATGAGCTAATGTGCATGCTTTGGCGTGAAGAATATCGGAAAGCCGTGTGCGGGAAAACTGCATGCACGGTTTGATGAGTGAGGACTGTCGCAAGGCTGTTTTTCCACTCTACCCATTAATTGACCCCATTGATCCGCAGTACCTGTCGCCGCTCGGATGGGAACACGTCAACTTGACGGGTGATTATCTCAGACGAAGTAGCGCCAAGACCGGCTCGTTTTTCCGTTTTCTGAGACGCCCCTTGCTAGTTTCAAGGCCGTGGGATCTATGAATCGCACATTTGAACCTCGATGTTTTTGGGCGGCAACCTGAAGATCTATAAAGTTTGGAAAGCTTAATTCCAGTTTGAATGTGTCTGTCTCTGTTGCCCGCACAGTTAGATCACCACGAAATGCCGTATTTTCGTTTTCGACCTGAATGTTGAATTCGACGTATGTCTCGGCGTAAGTGAACGTGAGTGGGTCCGGGATGCTCCATTTTCGACCAAACAAGTCTAAAAACACCTTTGGTGCGAAGTGTGAGGCCAAATGAGATGACAGGCCTGGTTGGTGCAAGCCGGATGTAGTCTTGTCTTCAATGTACAGTGAATTTTCAGGAATCAATAGATCTTCACTTATCAAACTGCGGTGGAGAACTAAATTTCGGAGTACTTCCTTGTAAGTTATCTTTACTGGCAGCATTACTAAATCGTAGGGGTCTTGGTCATCCATTGCATCTAATAGGGCCGTCATCGAGCAATTGCTAGCAATGATCATGTAGTCAGATGGCATCAAAAGGTCTTCCGTCATCGCCGAAGCTAGATTGTTGGCAAACGCCTCAAGATCGACAAGACGCTGAAATTCACTAAGGTCATTCGATTTGAATGCTCTCAATACAGATTGCGCGAGCAGACTGACGGACTTAGATTTTTTATTAGCGTAACTCATTGATAGTGTCAAATTCTGCTCTGTACATTGAGACTTCCCACAGCCAGGCCTCTTCGATGTCGTAGGCTTGGTTGTAGAGAGCTCAGATATTGATGGCTCCTAAAACGGTATATCGTCATCAACAAACTCTTGCTTTTTCGTCTCAGGCTTGCTTTCCGCTTTCTTTCCGTCAGGCTGCCAGTTATTAACCTCCGCGTACCACTTCCCACCTTTCGATACCTTAACATCGACATTAACCCATTCAGTCTGTTTCCCTGACAGGAATTCCTGCAACTCTGCCACCTTGATCGAGATAGTGCATTTCACGAAGTCAGGCGCACCATCACGCGGTGCTTTTACGATCAGCCCGTTTACGAATTCTTTGTCGCTCATATTTTTGCTCCATGCGGACGAATACCTGGCACTACTGTTGGCACTGCCGCAGCCCCGACCCTGTAACACGGGGGGCTGTGGATACATTCCCTTTACTGTCTCGTTCACTATAGGGGCTTTATCTATTCACAGCAATTGGTAGGGCGAACCACATGCAATCCTCTCGGTAGGTGGTGTGGCGGCAACAAACATTTTAAGGTTGTGGCTCCCATTGATCAATTAGGGGTTTTTATCGCCTTGCCTTTGCGGAATTTGACGCTAAGCCATCTGTCAATATCGGGCGACTAACGCCTCACTGTGTTCCCAATCCCGCAGATACACCTCGGCAAATATAGCTGACTAGTTCTTAGGAAGCGACTTACGACGCGCTTCACAACTTACCGAATATTTTTCTTTTTCTCCAAAGAGATCGGCCATGAAGGAGGCCGCCCTCACGCAGGCGGGCCCTCTATTGAGAAGTAATTCTGGGTTGGTGACAAAAGCTGCAAATACTTCCGCAAATTCCTCAATGCGATTTGTGCGGCTATATAGAGTTAGGCGACATGGCTTACTTGCGAAGTCAGTATATTTATTCTGAATTTTAGAAGTGTCTCGCAAAGAGATGTAATGGGCCAGTTCATGCGCGAGCAAAGCGACATTATTTGTTCCACCAAAACGTTTGTCCATTACGTTAGTTAAATTCTGAGTGCCCGGACTAATATGAACCTCCTTGGTTCCACGGACGTGCCAAGAATACCCCCACTTAGTTTCAAAAATAAACTTTAAGTCAGTATGAGCTTTGAACGTTCCAAGTCCTATTTTTTCTACAGTATGGACAACGCGTGCCAAGGAAGTCGTCACCGCAGCGTGTATTGGGCGATTATCGATGCTATTAATGGAAATAGAATTGCGTGCAAGCACCTGTTCCGGTTGTTCGGTGAGCGGAGGGAGGCAGGTGCCCCTTGCAGCGCGTGGGTCAAGTTTTACAAGAAAAATGGGTTCAGCTCTCGCCCAAGAGACCGACATGAAAAAAGTCACCAGCACGATTGCGAGTTTTCGGTTCGCAGTAGACTCAATCAAAAAAAGCCTTGCATTTTTCATAACCTCCCCCGTCTATGAATTCACCTGCAAGAGAGTAGGATAACCCTATAACCTGGGGGGTGTCCTGAATTTTGTGTAAACGGATTTTCGTTTAACGCTGCGGCATCTGGTCTTCGAACTGGATAGTAAACCGATTTAGGGCCGCTTTCCAGGCTCGAATGGGCATGGTCCATTTCTGGTTGATGTTTCTGAGCGCCAGATCATTACAGTCTCAAGCCCTTCTGCTCCGGCTGCCACTTGGCAACATCGAGCTGCGCCGTGCCGATGCCGAGTGAACGCACCCACTTGGCGGCGGCATCCAGTGAACCCCAGGTCTTGACTGTGCCCTTGAGGGTGAAGGCCGTAATGGCACCCGTCGGGGTATCGGCCTCTATGTGGAAACGGGCGCCATTAGCGATAATGCGGATGCGCCGGACAGCGCCCGCATCCACCAAGGCGCGCAGAGTCTTCTCATTCATCATCGTCCTCCCTGAATAAGGATCGCTGTTCCGGGATGGGGATGCCCACCTCCGCACAATGCTTTCGAATCAGCACCTCAATCATGTTGGCGACACTGCGCTGTTCGCGCAGGGCGGCCCCTCGCGTCGCCTCCTTCAGTATCGGGTCAATGCGCAGATTTAAGGTGGCGGTTTTTTTCGGGGGCATGCTTCACGCGTGGACATACCTGATACACGCCTATTGTAACGCATATGTAACGCATTACAAGTGTCGCCGATACAGTGCAACCATTGCTGGGCACCATCGGGGCGACGGGTGCGGGCGGAAACGGAGGGAGTGACGTTGGACGGAGCCGCTGAGGGCATTGCGGAGGTGGCGAAGGCCGCCGTTCGGCACCCTCGGCATACCTCACCCCCCAGTCACCAATGGAGGCTTTTACTCTAGAAAATTACAGGTAATAAATAAATCTGTCCCCTTTTTGTAAGCTCAAAATTCTGCATATCATTAATGATATGCAAATTCAATTGCATGTAGAAAAGACCAGCTCTGGCACGACCACTTCCCATTGGTCGCATTTTGGCTCGCCATATTTCGTATCAGCATCATCCTTTCGCCAGACAAGAATCGCGTTCACTCGCGCCTCGGTGCATTGCATAGCGGAGCGAACTGCAAATGCACCCGACATTTTACCGACAGTATCTCCTTCTGCATTAAGCAAACACCATCTTCCGTTTATTGTTTGCAAACTTAATGGCGATCCAGGTTCAAGACGATCAATCAAGCCGTGAATAGGGTCTGTTGATACGAATCTGCCCGCAAAGCCAAGGTCGATTTCTTTCAGGCCGGGACAAACGTATTGGCGCTCAAGCTCTGGGGGTGGTGCGGCAATCCGTGTACTTGAGCGGCGCAGCAAATATGGCTCATCGTGGATGGCGTCAAGCAGGACATTCCCGTCGTCCAATCGGGCCAAGGTCAGCGTTTGTTTGGTGCGGGTCATGGCAACGTAGTAGAGGCGGCGGATAGCGTCAATATCCTCGTCCTTCCCTGGCTGCCACTTTCCATCGAGAACAGCCACATGATCGAACTCCAGCCCTTTTGCGCCATGGGCAGTCACCAATAACAGCCCCGTTTGTCGACGCCGCGCGTCGCACCCCCACTCCGCCAGCCAATCCTTGAAGTATGCGACGGGCAGCTCGGCGCCTTCTGTTTCCAACGCATATTCGCGTAGCGCTTCGCGTAGCATTTCCCATCCTGGATTATCGCTTTTGTCTGCGAGAAAATCGTTCATCCGCGCCGCATCAACCAGCGCATGTCCGCTTTGCTTCAGCCACTCGATCAAAGATTGTGTCTCGCGCAATTTCCAGAAATGGAAACTATCTTCCCGCGCAGATTGCACGGGGATGCCCCGCCATTCGCAATAGCTGCGCACCGGATGCAGCAGCTTCCATTCTCTAGCGATGACGGCGCATGATGCCCAACTCCAATCGGCATCACGCGCAGCAAGGCGCCCCAGTTCAGCCATCACCGTCATGGCCTGAGTGATAGCGCTGTTGCCCGCTGGCAGAATTTGCACTCGCCCCTGACCCACCGTATCTCGCGCTTGCCAGTCGCCGCCCGGCAGACTTTTTACCCGGCCCTTGTTGATACGGATGGGGTGCGCTGCCTTCATCCTGTCAGCCGCAGGCGCAATGAAGGCATTCGCGGCTGCGATGATGTGTGCGGTGGAGCGATAGTTCTCGATCAGATAAGCAGGTTTTGCTTGATAGTCGGTTTCAAAACGGCGGATAAACTCGGCAGATGCGCCCTTGAATCCGTATATGTTTTGATCGTCATCGCCGACTGCAAAGAGATTTATTTTTCCTTCTTCATCCGTCCGCGTGCGCCCGGCAAGGGCTGAAATCAGCTCGCACTCTGCATTGCCAATATCCTGATATTCATCTACCAGAATCCAGCGAAATCCAGCCAGCAGTTGGTCGCGTTGAGCATCGGCCTCTTCCGGGAGCAAGCCATCACCGCGCAGCAAGGCGGTAGCCTCGAGCAAGATTTTCTCAAAGTAGTTGTCATCCGCTTTGTCAGCCCGCTCCGCGAAACTTGCCCCCGTCAGGCGCATGGCCAAAGCGTGCAGGGTGCGTATGGTGACACCACGCGCATCGTCGCCGATCAAGGCGTTGAGGCGCTGACGTATCTGCATGGCGGCGTGGCGGTTATAGGCAAGTGCAATGATGCTGCGCGGAT
>JBCKVB010000024.1:0-24480 GCA_038924245.1 Gammaproteobacteria bacterium
TAATTCAGGGGCGGTTATCTCGGCAATGGGACGGCTCCCAAGCCACGGAAACACATCGCGCTCAAGGCGGCGGATGATTTTCTCGCCATGGGAAGGCACCCATTGAGCGGTGCGCCTGGTTTACCACTCGCGCGCAATCACCTCAAAGCTATTCGCTGCACGGTCGGACTTGGCGGCTTTCACGGCCTTGCGGTTCTCGCCGGGGTCTATGCCGTTCGCCAGTTGCTTGCGGGCATCATCGCGCCGTTGTCGGGCATCCTTGAGACTGACATCAGGATAGACGCCCATCGAGATGGTTTTGCGCTTGCCGGAAAAACGATAATCCAATCGCCACCATTTGCCGCCTGCTGGAGTCACCAGCAGATACAGCCCTTTTTCATCGGACAGTTTGATGGGCTTTCGCCAGGTCTGGCATTGCGGGACTTGGTGTCAGTCAGCGACATTTGACGGTAACCCACTTTGGACGGTAGCTCATTGCCGTCAATGTTACCGTCACTTACCGCCAGATGTCAATGGATAAGGTCGGACTCGTCTGGACGTGAAACCCATGAAAAAGCCCGCTGTGACGCGGGCTTATGGATGGTATTGGATTGCTTTGGATGGTGAATTGGAGGCTAGGGTCGGAATCGAACCGGCGTCCACGGCTTTGCAGGCCGCTGCATGACCACTCTGCCACCTAGCCCAGGACCCATCTACCAGGGCTGTGGCCCGTGGCGTTCGCATCGCCGCATTGAAATGGAGCGGGAAACGAGATTCGAACTCGCGACCCCAACCTTGGCAAGGTTGTGCTCTACCACTGAGCTATTCCCGCGAATAATGAGAGGCCTGCTATTGTAACGGGGACGGCTGCGGGGTTCAAGTTTTACGCCGTTTTACGCCTTTCAGCCGGGTTTTTTATAGGTCAGACGCGGCCAGGCGGCGTGCAGGTAAACGATCATGGACCACAGGGTCAGTGTGGCCGAGATATAGAGCAGCACCACCCCTGCCTGAAAGGTGGGGAAAGGCCCTATGGGGGCGTGATACAGCAACAGCAGCACGGCCAGCATCTGGGTGATGGTCTTGAGCTTACCCACCAGCGACACCGCCACCGAGGCGCTGCCGCCGAGTTCGGCCATCCATTCGCGCAACGCGGACACCGCGATCTCGCGCCCGATGATGACTGCCGCCGGTACCGCGAACCAGGCGCTGGGATGGGATTGCACCAGCAGCACCAAGGCCATCGCCACCATTAGTTTGTCCGCCACCGGGTCGAGAAACGCGCCGAACGCGGAGGTCTGTTTGAGCTTGCGCGCCAACCAGCCGTCCAGGCCGTCGGTAATGGCGGCGAGGGCGAAGATGCCCGCCGTGGCGGGCCGCGCCCAGGCGTCCGGCAACAGGTAGAAGGCCAGCACGAAGACCGGAATCAGCGCGATACGCACCAGGGTGAGAATATTGGCTATGCCCATAGCTTATCTCTAATGAAACGCATCATAGACCTTTTGCGCCAACTGTTTGCTGATGCCCGGCACCTTGGCCAGGTCGGTGATACCGGCGCGCGTCACGCCTTGCAGCCCGCCGAACTGCAATAATAGCTGACGGCGGCGGCGCGGGCCAATTCCCTGTACGTTCTCGAGCGGCGAAGAAAGCCGCGCCTTGGCGCGCTGCTTGCGGTGCCCGGTGATGGCGAAGCGATGCGCCTCATCGCGTAACTGCTGCATCAGGTGCAGGGCGGGCGAGTCCTCCGGCAGAGTCAGCGGTTGCGAGCGGCCTTGCACAAACAGGACTTCTTTCCCCGGCTTACGCTCCGGCCCCTTGGCGATGGCTACCAGGGTGAGTCCTTCCATTTGCAATTCCTCCATCACGTTCTGCGCCTGCGTCAACTGGCCTTTGCCGCCGTCTATGAACAGCACATCCGGCGCGCTGCCCTCGCCCTGCTTGATGCGCGTGTAGCGGCGCGTGAGCGCTTGCTTGAGGGCGGCGTAGTCGTCACCCGGCGTAATGCCCCCGATATTGAAGCGCCGGTAAGCGGATTTAAGCGGCCCGTTCAAGTCGAACACCACGCACGAAGCCACCGCCGCCTCCCCCATAGTATGACTGATGTCGAAGCACTCGATGCGCTCCGGCATCTGGTCCAGGTGCAGCGCGCTTTGCAGTTGCTCGAAACGCTCATGCAGGGTGCTGCTGCGCGATAGATAATACGCCAGCGCTTGTTCGGCATTGAGCAGCGCTATGCGCAGCCACGCCGCGCGCGTGGCACGCACGGCATGGCTCAGCTTGACGCGGCGGCCGGCGGCCTGTGTCAGCGCGCGCTCCAGCAGCTTCGCCTCCGGCAGGCTGTGGCTGATAAGTATTTCCGCGGGGATTTCCCTGCCGGCGCCGTACATGGAAGTATCCGTGTCGCGGGAGGCAGGATGCTGGGGGCGACCGCTGTTGGTGGAGGCCGCGCCCAGATAATACTGGGGCAGAAACGCGCTGAGTGTACGCACCGGGTCGTCTTCATACGGGAGGCGCAAAAAGAAGCCCTTGTTGCCGAGGTTGCGACCGGCGCGGATATAGAACACCTGCACGCAGGCAATGCCGCTCTTAACCACGGCGGCGATGACGTCCAGATCGCCACCCTCCCCGCTCACGTGCTGGGTTTCCTGCACGTGGCGCAGATGTGCGACCTGATCGCGCAGCCTGGCGGCCTGCTCGAAGTCCTGAGCTTCTGCCGCCCGTTCCATGCGCTGCACCAGCTCGTCGGTCACCTCGCGGTTTTTACCTTCCAGAAACAGCACCGCATGGCGTACGTCTTGTGCGTAATCCTGCTGGCTGATGAGCCCGGTGCAGGGCGCGGTGCAGCGCTTGATCTGATATTGCAGACAGGGGCGTGTGCGGTTGCGGAAAAAACTGTCCTCGCACTGGCGCAGGCGGAAAATATTTTGCAGCAGGTGCAGGCTTTCGCGCGCCGCCGTGGCGCTTGGGTATGGCCCGAAATAGCGCCCGCGCGCGGTTTTCGCGCCGCGATAGATGGCGAGCCGGGGGTAGTCGTCTTCGGTGGTCAGCAACAGGTAAGGGTAGCTCTTGTCGTCGCGCAGTAAAATGTTGTAGCGCGGCTTGTGTTGCTTGATGAGCGTGCTTTCCAGGATCAAGGCCTCGGTTTCGGTGTGAGTCACCGTCACCTCGACGTTGTCTACCTGTTCCATCAGGCTCTGCGTCTTGGAGTCTGACGCGGTTTTCTGGAAGTAGCTCGCCACGCGCTTTTTTAAATTACGCGCCTTGCCGACGTACAATACCGCCCCCTGCGCGTCCAGCATACGGTACACGCCGGGCTTGCCGGTCAAACTTTTTAAAAACGCCGCGCTGTCGAATGCTTTACCGCTCATGGCCAGGGGAATCCGCATCATGCGCTCATTGTGCCCTTTCCGTGCCCGCGGGCACAATGGACAGATCGAGGGCTATTTACCGAGGCTGGGTTTGATCTCGTAACGGTAGAGGAATCCGGGCAGGGCGAGCACCAGAAATAAAAACAGATTCACGGCATAGAATTCCCAGTCCTGTCTGTGGGGCGCGCCATGCAGTTTTTGCTCCAGGCCGAGCGCGATCAGGCCCACCACGAAGTACATCAGCAGCCATTCGAGCAGGCGTATCCAGGCCGACTTGCCGCCGCTCTTCGGCGCGTACACGAACAAGATGCGTTCGCTCAGCCAGGGCAGGTTGGCGGCGATAAAGGCCAGTATCAGCACTGCCCACACCGACAGGGTGACGGATGTCATGGCGACGCTCAGCCCACGCCCAGCACGCGGTTGCACAACGCCAGCAATGGTCCGGGGAATACGCCCAGGGCGAGCACCGCCAGGCCGTTCGCGCTGAGCGCGACACGCATGTCGTATGGCGCGCTGAGCGGTGTGCGCTCTTCTGTTCTATCAAAATACATCAGCTTGACGATACGCAGATAATAATACGCTCCGATCACCGACATCAGCACCGCGAACGCGGCCAGCCACACCAGTCCCACCTCCACCGCGGCTTGCAGCACCACCAGTTTGGCGAAAAAGCCTACCGTGGGCGGGATCCCCGCCATGGAGAACATCAGCAGCAGCATCATGAAGGCATACCACGGGCTGCGCTGATTGAGCCCCTTGAAGTCCTCCAGCCGGTCGGCCTCGAAACCCGCGCGGCTGAGCAACAGGATCATACCAAAACCGCCCGCGCTCATCAACGCGTAGACCAGGATATAAAACATGGCGGCGCTGTAACCGGCCAAGGTGCCGTTCAAGACGCCGAGCAGCAGAAATCCGACGTGGGCGATGGCCGAATAGGCCAGCATGCGCTTCATATTGCCTTGCGCGATGGCGATGATGTTGCCCACCGCCATGGACAACACGGCCAGGATAATCAGCATGGTCTGCCATTCGCCGTGCAGCGCGCCGAGCCCCTCCGCCAGCAGGCGCATGAGCATGGCGAAGGCCGCGATCTTGGGCGCGCTGCTTAGGAACAGGGTCACCGCGGTGGGGGCGCCGTGATACACGTCCGGTATCCACATGTGGAACGGCACCGCGCCCAGCTTGAAGGCGATGCCGATGATGATGAATACCAGGCCGAAGATGAACAGCGTGTTGCCGCCCGGCATCTCCGCTGGCATCGCTGCCCCCGGCGTGAACTGCGCCGCGCTACGGCTGATCTCGGCGATATTCAGGCTGCCGGTGACGCCGTACAGGATGGACATGCCGTACAACAGCATGCCGGAGGCAATCGCGCCGAGCACGAAGTATTTCATCGCCGCCTCGGAGGCGACGGCGGAGTCGCGTTGCAGTGCCACCATGGTGTAGAGCGAGAGCGAGAGCAGCTCCAGGCCGAGGTACAGGGTTAAAAGACTGTGCGCGGAAACCAGCACCATCATGCCCAGCACGGCGAACAGCGACAGCACGAAGTATTCGCCGCGATAGAGATCACGGCTTTTCAGATACTCGCGCGAATAGATAAACACCAGTCCGGTCACGAGATAGATGAACAGCTTGAGCACGCCGCCCATCGCGTCTCTTATGAAGCTGTCGTTAAAGGTAAAGCTGGGCTCGGCCTGGTGCAGCATGATGGTCAGCAACGCCGCGCCGAGCAGGGTGAGCTGCGCCAGCGCATACGTTATCCAGCGGCGGGCCTGGCTGAGATACACGTCTACCAGCAAAATAAGGCACGCCATGCCGAGCACGAATATCTCCGGCGCGGCAGGCAAGAAGTCGGGAATGACGAAGTTCGCGGCGGAGTTCATAATTTCGACTGGCTGATGTGTTCAAGCAGATGCTGTACCGTGGGGTGCATCACGTCCACAACCGGTTTCGGCCACAGCCCCAGGCCGAGCACGGCGACGGCCAGCAGCGCCAGGACAAGAAATTCACGCGCGTTGATGTCTTGCAGCGCGGCCACGTTTTGATTGGCGATCGCACCGAAGATGACGCGCTTCACCATCCACAGCGTATAGGCCGCGCCCAAGACCAGGGTGGTCGCGGCCAGCGCAGCGTACCAGAAATTGGCCTTGATGGCGCTCAAGATCACCATGAACTCGCCCACGAAGCCGGAGGTGCCGGGCAGCCCGGTGTTGGCCAGTGCGAACAACACCATGAAGCTCGCGAACACCGGCATGGTGTTCACCACGCCGCCGTAATCGCTGATGTTGCGGCTGTGCACGCGGTCGTACATGACGCCCACGCAAAGAAACAGCGCGGCGGAGATGAAGCCGTGCGACAGCATTTGTATCAGGCCGCCCTCCACGCCCAAGGCGGCGCCCTGCATGCTGCCGGTATTCTCGAAAATATCAAACGCGATAAAGAAACCCAGCGTTACGAAACCCATGTGCGAGATCGAGGAATAGGCGATGAGCTTTTTCATGTCCTCCTGCACCAGCGCCACCAGCCCGATATACACCACCGCGATCAAGGACAAGGTAATCATCAGCCAGTCGAGCGCCTGGCTGGCATCGGGGGTGATGGGCAGGCTGAAGCGCAGGAAGCCATAAGCGCCCATCTTGAGCATGATGGCGGCCAGAATCACCGAGCCGCCGGTGGGCGCCTCGACGTGCGCGTCCGGCAGCCAGGTATGCACCGGCCACATCGGCACCTTGACCGCGAACGCCGTCAGGAAGGCCAGGAACACCAGGATTTGCGCGGTCAGATCAAACTGCGGGATCTGGTGAAAATCCAGAATGGCGAAGCTGTCGGTGCGGTAATACAGATACAAAAACGCCACCAGCATCAGCACCGAACCGATGAGGGTGTAGAGAAAAAACTTGATGGCGGCATACACGCGCCGCTGTCCACCCCAGATGCCGATGATCAGAAACATCGGTACCAACATGCTTTCCCATAACACATAAAACAGCACCGCATCGAGCGCGGCGAACACGCCTATCATCAGTCCTTCCATGATGAGAAACGCGGCCATGTATTGCGCGAGCTTGTATTCGATCACGCGCCAGCCCGCCAGCACCACCAGCACGGTGCTGAAGCTGGTGAGCAGGATGAGCGGCATGGAGATGCCATCCACGCCGAGGTGGTAATTGATATTGAACGTGCTGATCCACGGCGCCAGCTCAACGAATTGCATGTCGGCCGTGGTCATGTTGAATTGCGTGTACAGCGGAAGCGTCAACAGAAAGGTCAGAGTGGCTACCGACAGGGACACGATACGCACCGCCTGCGTATATTTGTCGGACAGCGCCAGCACCAGCAGGCCGCCGAAGATCGGCAGCCAGATGACCAGGCTCAACAAAGGGAAATCGGCGGGCATCATGAAGTACGTCCAAACAGTGACCAGAGCGGCCAGCCCAGCAGTAACAACAGGCCGATGATGATGGCGAACGCGTAGTGATACAGGTAGCCCGACTGCACCTGGCGCACCACGGTGGAAAGCCACCCGACGCTGCCCGCCGTGCCGTTCACCATCACGCCGTCTATCATCTTTTCATCGCCGCCGTGCCACAGCTCGCGTCCTATGGCACGGCTGCCCGCCGCCAGCACGGCATCGTTGAAATCATCAAAATAGTATTTGCGCTCCAACAGCCGGTATAACGGCGCGAGGGCGTTTTGGATCCTGCCGGGTATCTCCGGATACTTCTGGTAGCACAGCCAGGCGGTGACGATTCCCGCCATGGCCAACAGGAATGGCCATCCGGTGAGGCCGTGGATCATGAACCACCAGGCGCCGTGAAATTGCGCGCCGATTTGTTGCAGGACATCGTGCTGCGGCAGCACAAAAATCGCCTCGCCAAAGAAACCCTGGAACAGCATGGGGCCGATATAGATGAAACCCGCGATCACTGAAAGTATCGCCAACAACACCAGCGGCCAGATCACCACCGGCGGCGACTCATGCACGTGCTCGCGCGTGTGCGCATCCATGCGTTCCTGGGTATGAAACACCAGAAATAAAAGGCGGAAACTGTACAAGGCGGTAACAAACACGCCGATCAATACCGCCGCGTAGGCGAATCCTGAACCGGCCAATTGCGATGCGCGTACCGCCTCGATGATGGCGTCCTTGGAGAAAAAGCCGGAGAAGCCGGGGAAGCCGATGAGCGCCAGCGTGCCGATCAAAAATGTGCCATAGGTCCAGGGCAGATATTTGTACAGCCCGCCCATCTTGCGGATGTCCTGCTCATGGTGCAGAGCGATGATCACCGAGCCCGCGGCAAGAAACAGTAGCGCCTTGTAAAAGGCATGGGTCATCAAGTGAAAAATGCCCGCGGCATAGGCCGAGGCGCCGAGCGCCACGGTCATATAGCCCAATTGCGACAGCGTGGAATAGGCGATCACGCGCTTGATGTCGTTCTGCACGATGCCGAGCAAGCCCATGAACAGGGCCGTCACGGCGCCAATCACCAGGACTACAGACAGTGCGGTTTCCGAAAACTCGAACAGCGGCGACATGCGCGCCACCATGAAGATGCCCGCCGTCACCATGGTGGCGGCGTGGATCAGGGCCGAGATCGGCGTCGGGCCTTCCATTGAGTCCGGCAGCCACACGTGCAACGGCACTTGCGCGGATTTGCCCATCGCGCCGATGAACAACAGCAGGCAGATCACCGTCATCACCGACCAGGCATAGCCGGGGATAATCTCAATGGTGTGCTGCGCGAGTTGCGGCGCGGCCTGGAACACCTCGGCGTAATCCAGCGTATTGAAATACAGCAGCACTGCGGCGATGCCGAGCAGGAAGCCCATGTCGCCCACGCGGTTGACCAGAAACGCCTTGAGATTGGCGTAAATCGCCGACTCGCGCTGGTACCAGAAACCGATCAGCAGGTAGGACACCAGCCCCACCGCCTCCCAGCCGAAGAACAGTTGCAGAAAATTGTTCGCCATCACCAGCATCAGCATGGAGAAGGTGAACAAGGCGATGTAGCTGAAAAAGCGCTGATAACCCGGATCGTCGCGCATATAGCCGATGGTGTAGATGTGCACCATGAGCGAGACAAACGTCACCACCACCATCATGAGCGCGGTGAGCTTGTCTATGAGAAATCCTATTTCGAACCGGATGCCGCCGCTGACCAGCCAGGTGTACACCGACGCGTTATGCGTAGGCGCGCTATCCAGCACGATTTGCTTGAACACCACGAGTGACAATATAAAGGACAGCGCCACGCCCGCGATGGCGACCCAGTGCGCGCCCGCGCGACCTATCTGCTTGCCGAACAGCCCGGCGACGATAGCGCCGGCGAGCGGGCCGAGTACGGTGCCTAGTGCGAGGGTTTCCATTCCCCTACCCTTTCAGCTTGGCCATGTCTTCGACATTAATGGCGCGTATGTTACGGAACAACACCACCAGAATCGCCAGGCCTATCGCCGACTCCGCCGCCGCCACGGTGAGGATAAAAAATACGAATACCTGCCCCGCGATGTCGCCCGAATAATGCGAAAAGGCGAGGAAGTTCATGTTCACCGCCAGCAGCATGAGTTCAATCGACATGAGCAGAACGATCACGTTTTTGCGGTTGAGAAATATACCCGCCATGCTGATACAGAACAGTATCGCGCCGAGAATCAGATAATCGGACAAGGCGATCATGATCGTTCGTCTTTTTTCTCGGACGGCATCTTGACGATACGCACCCGGTCTTCACGCCGCACCAGGACTTGCTCACTGGGATTTTGATATTTTGTGTTCTGCGTGCGTTTGCGCAGCGTCAGGGCAATGGCGGCGATGATGGCCACCAGCAGTATCGCGGCGGCGATTTCAAACGGATACACGTATACGGTGTATAACACGCGGCCTAATGCTTCGGTATTGCTATAGTCCGCGGGATGGCGGGCGGGCGCGGGGGCGTGTTCCAAGCCAAAATGCCTGGACCCCACCACCAGCACCATCTGTACGACGATCAGCACCGCCACCAATGCACCCACCGGCAGGTAGCGTGCAAAGCCTTCGCGCATGCGCGCGATATTAATGTCCAGCATCATCACCACGAACAGGAACAGCACCATCACCGCGCCCACGTAAACCAGCACCAGGACGATGGCGAGAAACTCCGCTTCCAGCAACAGCCACAGCGCGGCGCTGGTGAAAAAGGCCAGCACCAGCAGCAGCGCCGCGTGCACCGGATTGCGCGCGGTGATGACTCCGAGTGCGGACAGCACCAGAGTCGTCGCAAAGATATAAAAAATGATTCGCTCTGCGCTCATAGTTGTAATATTAAAAATATGTGTGCGCAGTATAGCGCACAGCCGCGAAGATTTTTTATTTATCCCTCAAATGGCTAAAATTAACGGAACGGCGCATCCTGCGCGCGGTCGGCGGCGATTTGTTTTTCATAGCGGTCACCGATATCCAGTAACTTGTCCTTGGTAATAATACTATCGACACGCGACTCGAAATGATATTCGAAGATACGCGTCTCCACGATGGCGTCCACCGGGCACGCCTCCTCGCAGAAACCGCAGTAGATGCACTTGAACAGGTCAATATCAAAGCGCGTGGTGCGACGCGTGCCGTCCGCGCGCGCCTCCGACTCAATCGTGATGCACGCCGCCGGGCACACCGCTTCGCACAGCTTGCAGGCGATGCAGCGCTCTTCGCCGTTCGGATAACGACGCAGCGCGTGCAGGCCGCGGAAGCGCGGCGACATCGGCGTTTTCTCTTCCGGGTACTGCACCGTGATCTTTTTGCCGAACATATAGCGTCCGGTCAGCTTGAGTCCGCCCAGCAACTCCCACAGAAACAGGCTCTTGATGTAGTTGGCCACCTTATTCATGCGCGCACCCTTCAGTCGAACCACCACGGAAACTCATAAAGTACCGCCAGCCCCACCACCAGCAGCCATACGATGGTAATGGGTATAAATACCTTCCAGCCCAGACGCATGATCTGGTCATAACGATAACGCGGAAACGTGGCGCGAAACCACAAAAATAAAAACAGAAAAAACGCGGTCTTGAGCAGCAGCCAAACCGTTCCCGGCACCCAGGCAAACCAGTCCTGTAGCAAGGGAATGCCCTGAAACGGCGACAGCCAGCCGCCCATGAACATCAACGCGGCCAGTATCGAAATCAATATCATGCTGGCGTATTCGGCCAGGAAAAACATCGCGAAGGCCATGCCGGAGTATTCGACGTGAAACCCCGCGACGATTTCCGACTCGCCTTCGGCCACGTCGAACGGCGCGCGATTAGTCTCCGCTACGCCGGATATGAAGTAGATGAGAAACAGCGGCAGCAGCGGCAGCCAGAACCAGTGCAGGAAACTCCCTTCTTGAGCGCGTACGATGTCGCCGATATTCATGCTGCCCGCGGCGATCAGCACGCCCACCAGTGCGAAGCCCATGGCGATCTCATAGGAGACGATCTGCGCGACGGAACGCATTGCGCCGAGGAAGGCATATTTCGAGTTGGAGGCCCAGCCCGCGATGATGATGCCATACACGCCCATCGAGGTCATGGCCAGGATATAAAGCAGACCGGCGTTCACATCCGCCAGCACCAGTCCATCGTCAAAGGGAATCACCGCCCAGGCGGCGAGCGCGGGCGCCAGCGCCAATATCGGCGCGATGATAAACAGGGCGCGACTGGCGCCGCTCGGAATGATGATCTCTTTCATCGCCAGCTTGAGTATATCGGCGAACGGCTGGAACAGGCCGCGCGGGCCGACGCGATTCGGCCCGATGCGCGCCTGCATGGCACCGATCACTTTGCGCTCGGCCAGGGTGAGAAACGCCACCGACAGCGCAATCGCGATGCAAAGGCCGATGATGGCGGCGAGTTGTAGCAGCAGGTTCATGCCAGGCGTTCCAGGTTGACCGTTCCGAAAGAGGCGCCGAGCGTCTCGCTGCCCGGCACACCCGCCGCGATCAGCACGGCGCCGTCCGGCACGCGCGCGTCCACCCGCACCGTCAGTTGCGCTTCCGCCTGTTCTTGTTTGACCCGTGCGCGTGCGCCGTCCGTTAAGTCGTGACGCGCGGCTTCAGTGGCGTTGAGACGGATGCAGGCCTGCTCTGCATCGGCGCACTGCTGCAAGGCCCCTGCGCGGCGCACGATGTTATCTATTGAATGCATCGGCACCTGCCCGATACGGGTCAGTTCCCCGGTTTGGCCGGGAATATTGATCCGCGCCAAACTGACATCGCCCGTACCGTTGCCCACCACGTTGAGATCGGGGGCCCGTGCGCGCAACTCGCGGTTGATTTCCTGCGCGCTGACGTAGTCAAAACCGTCAAGGCCGAACAGGTTGCCCAGCACGCGCAACACCTTCCACGCCGGGCGCGCCTCGCCCAACGGGCGCACCGCGGCGTTGAATTCCTGCCAGCGGCCCTCCGCGCTCACAAACGTGCCGGGTGTTTCACTGAAGGGCACGACTGGCAACATGGCGTCCGCGTAACTCTCCATCAACGGCGTCGCATAAGGCGTGAGCAGAACCACAAACTCGGCCGCCCCTAAACTGCGTAGCGCAGCAGCCGGATTCATGCAGTCAAACTCCGGCTCCATGTTCAGCAATACGTAGGATTTCAGCCCCTGCTCCAGCATGGCGCGCGCGTTGTTTCCGGTTTGCGCCATACGATTGCCCTGCGCATCGCGGTCAGGCAGCATGCCCGCCAGCCAGCCGCCCACGCTGTTGCCCGCCTCCGGCAAGCAACCCAGTTTTGCACCGGAGAGCTGGGCGATCAGTTTGGCGAGCGCATGCAGTGCGCCCAATTGCGGGTGTGCGAGCGCACTATTGCCTAATAATAGGCTGGCGTTGCCGGCGCTTTTAAGACGGCCGGCTATCGCCTTGTGAATATCCGATACGGTAATCCGCGTCAGCGCATCGAGATGAGCCTTGTTTTTGGCCTGGTTGAGCTCGCACAGTGCCTTGGCTACACCCGCCAGGGCGCCAACCATCGCATCGGGAGCAGCGATGATTTTTTCTCCAGTGGGAAAATTAAACTCATAGTCCACCGGATTAATCAGCATGACCTGCGCCCCACGTAGCGCTGCTTTACGCAAGCGGTGCGCGGCGATGGGCTGTTCCTTGCGCACGTTGGAACCGATGAGCAGCACCGCATCCAGCTCTTCGAACTGAGCGAGGCTCTGTCCCAGCCACGGATACGGTGGCGTCTCGGCGCTGAAATCGTGTTGGCGCAGGCGATGATCTATGTTCTGGCTGCCCAAACCGCGCAGCAGCTTTTGCAGCAGGTACATCTCTTCCAGCGTGGCGTGCGGCGCGCTGAGCGCGCCGATTTGTTGCGCGCCGTGATTGGCAATGACCTTGCGCAAATTCTGCACGGTGAAGTCGAGCGCGGTTTGCCAATCCGTCTCCTGCCAAGCGCCATTTTGCTTGATGCGCGGCGTTTGCAGGCGCTCCGCGCTGTTCAAGCCTAAATAGCTGTAACGGTCGCGGTCGGAAATCCACATCTCGTTGACCGCTTCATTTTCACGCGGCACCACGCGCATCACTTTCTCGTCGCGCACGTGCAGGTGCAGATTGGAACCGATAGAATCGTGCGGCGCGACGCTGTCGCGCTGGGATAACTCCCAGGCGCGTGCGGAGTACCGAAATGGCTTGGAGGTGAGCGCGCCCACCGGACACAGGTCTATCATATTGCCGGACATCTCCGACACCAGGCTTTGCTCGATATAGGTGCCGATCTCCATGTGTTCGCCGCGCCCAGTGGCGCCCAGCTCCATCAGCCCCGCGATCTCCTGGCCGAAGCGCACGCAGCGCGTGCAATGGATGCAGCGTGTCATATCGGTGGCGATGAGCGGACCGATGTTTTTGTCCTGCACTACGCGCTTTTTTTCCTGATAGCGCGACACGCTAGGGCCATAGCCCATGGCGACTTCTTGCAGCTCGCACTCGCCGGCCTGATCGCAGATCGGGCAATCCAGCGGGTGGTTGATGAGCAGGAATTCCATCACGCCCTTCTGCGCCGTGAGCGCTTTCGCGGAGCGGGTGAAGACGCGCATACCGTCAGTCACCGGGGTGGCGCACGCGGGCAGCGGCTTGGCGACCTTTTCCACCTCCACCAGGCACATGCGGCAGTTGGCCGCGATGGAGAGTTTTTTGTGATAACAGAAACGCGGGATCGGAATGCCTGCCTCGTCCGCGGCCTCGATCACCATCATGCCGTCGCGCGCCTGAATCGGCTTGCCGTTGATTTCAATGTTTACCATACGTTCACGGCTCAGTGCGTGCCCGGCAGACAGGCGCGATGTTCGATGTGGTGCTGAAATTCATCACGAAAATGCTTGATGAAACTCACCACCGGCATGGCTGCTGCATCGCCCAGCGCGCAGATGCAGCGACCTTCGATCTTGTTGGATATGTCCACCAGCATATCTAATTCCTCCGCCTTGCCCTCTCCGTGCTCGATGCGATGAACCACGCGCGAAAGCCAGCCGGTGCCTTCGCGGCATGGCGTGCACTGACCGCACGACTCTTCCATATAAAAGTGGGAAATACGCGCGAGCGCGCGCACCATGCAGGTGGTTTCGTCCATCACGATCACCGACCCCGCGCCCAGCATCGAACCCGCCTTGGCGAGCGCGTCATAATCCATGTTCGTGTTCATGATAATGCCGGCGGGCAGCACCGGCACCGAGGAGCCGCCCGGAATCACCGCCTTCAATTTACGCCCCTGCCACATGCCGCCCGCCATTTCCAGAAGTTTGGCGAACGGCGTGCCCAGCGGCACTTCATAATTGCCCGGCTTGTTCACGTGACCGGACACGGAAAATATCTTCGGCCCGCCGTTGTTAGGCTTACCGACCTTGAGGAACCAGTCCCCGCCCTTGAGCATAATCAGGGGGATCGAGGCCAGCGACTCGGTGTTATTGATAATAGTGGGCCGTCCATACAAACCATAGCTGGCCGGAAACGGCGGCTTGAAGCGCGGCAAACCTTTTTTGCCTTCCATCGTCTCCAACATCGCGGTTTCTTCACCGGAGATGTAGGCGCCGGCTCCAAGGGTGCTATACAGCTCGAAATTGATTCCGGAGCCCAGGATATTGCGGCCTATGAAACCGGCGGCACGCGCCTCTGCCAGGGCGGCCTCGAAACGCTCATAAGGCTCCCCCCCGAACTCGCCGCGCATAAAGTTGTAGCCGACCGTTGCTCCAATCGTATAGCCGCCGATCACCATGCCTTCAATCAGCGCATGCGGGTTGTAGCGCAGGATGTCGCGATCTTTAAAGGTCCCGGGCTCGGCTTCATCGGAGTTACAGACAATATATTTCTGGCCCGGAGCGTTGCGCGCCATGAAGCTCCACTTGAGACCGGTGGGGAAGCCTGCGCCGCCGCGCCCGCGCAGCGCGGATTGCTTCACCTCGGCGATGATCTCATCCGGCGCGGTCTTTTCACGCAGGATTTTTTTCCACGCCTCATAACCGCCCGCGCTTTGATAAGTCGCCAGCGTCCAGGGCTGGTTGAGGTGCAAGGTGTTAAAACAGACTTCGTTGGCCATGACGTTACTTTAATCCATCCAGTATCTCGTCCACCTTTTGCGGTGTGAGATTTTCATAATAGGTCTTGCCGATCTGAAACATGGGCGCGCCGCCGCAGGCGGCAAGACACTCCACTTCTTTAATGGTGAACCTTCCATCGGGCGTGGTTTGACCGAGGCGTACGCCGCATTTTTTTTCCAGATGGCGCACGATGTCACCCGATCCGCGCAACATGCAGGAGATATTGGTGCACACCTCAATGGTATGCCGCCCGCAAGGTTTCAGATTGAACATGGTGTAAAACGTGGCGACCTCATACACCGCAATCCTGCGCATACCGAGATACTGCGCCACCGCGTCCATCAATTCGTTGCTGAGCCAGCCATGCTGGTCCTGCACGATGTGCAGGGTCTGGATTACCGCCGACTGTCTTTGCTCCGGCGGATACTTGGCGATCCAGCGGTCAATCTCCGCCAGCGCCTCGGCAGAGATCAGTTCCGCCAGCGATGTGGCCGGGTTATGCATGGGTACGGCGTTCATCAGCGATCTATCTCGCCAAATACAAGATCCTGGCTGCCGATAATGGCCACCACGTCGGACAGCATGTGGCCGCGCACCATTTCATCCAGCGCGGCGATGTGCGCGAAGCCCGGCGCGCGCACCTTGAGGCGATAAGGTTTATTGGCCCCATCGGAAACCAGGTACACCCCGAACTCGCCCTTGGGCGCCTCCACCGCGGCATAGGCCTCCCCTTCCGGGATGCAGAACCCTTCGGTGAATAATTTAAAGTGATGGATGAGCGACTCCATGTCGCCCTTCATCTCGGTGCGCTTGGGCGGCGCGATTTTTCGATCGCCTATCATCACCGGGCCGGGATTGGCGCGCAGCCAGTCCACGCACTGCTTGACGATACGGTTGGACTGGCGCATCTCCTCCACGCGCACCAGATAGCGATCATAGCAGTCGCCGGTGACGCCCACCGGAATATCGAAGTCGAGCCGGTCATACACTTCATACGGCTGTTTCTTGCGCAAGTCCCAGGCCACGCCGGAGCCGCGCAGCATCGGCCCGGTAAAGCCCAGGGCCAGCGCACGCTCCGCCGGCACCACGCCGATGCCCACGGTGCGCTGCTTCCAGATGCGGTTATCGGTGAGCAGGTTTTCATACTCGTCCACATAAGTAGGAAAACGACGCGTGAAGTCTTCGATGAAGTCGAGCAAGGAGCCCCGGCGGTTTAGATTGCGTTGCTCGGTTTCCTTCTCATTGTGCCAGGGTGAAGCCTGATACTGCGGCATGGCCAGTGGCAGATCACGGTATACGCCGCCGGGACGGTAATACGTAGCGTGCATGCGCGCGCCGGACACGGCTTCATAACAATCCAGCAAGTCCTCGCGTTCGCGGAAACAATATAGAAACACCGTCATCGCGCCGATGTCGAGCGCGTGCGCGCCAAGCCACAACAGGTGATTCAGAATACGCGTGATCTCGTCGAACATCACGCGGATGTACTGCGCGCGCAGCGGCGGCTCGATGCCGAGCAGCTTTTCCATGGCCAGCACATAACCGTGCTCGTTGCACATCATGGATACGTAATCGAGACGGTCCATGTAGCCGATGCTCTGGTTGTACGGCTTGCTCTCGACCAGTTTTTCCGTGCCGCGATGCAACAGGCCGATGTGCGGATCGGCGCGCTGCACCACCTCGCCGTCCATCTCCAGCACCAGGCGCAGCACGCCATGCGCCGACGGGTGCTGCGGGCCGAAGTTCATGGTGTAGTTACGAATTTCCATGGGCATTATTGTTGTTGGCGGGCATGGGCGTTGCGTAACGGTTGTCCTGACGAATCACACGCGGCACCAGCACGCGGTTTACGATGCTCACCGGCTGGTACACCACGCGCCGCTTCTCCGGGTCATAACGCATCTCGACCTGGCCGATGAGCGGGAAATCCTTGCGCATCGGGTGGCCGATGAAACCGTAATCGGTGAGCAAACGGCGCAGATCGGGGTGCCCCTCAAACACGAGGCCGAACAGATCAAAGGCCTCGCGCTCGTACCAGTTGGCCACCGGCCAGATGTCTATAACCGAATCCGCCAGCGGCATGTCATCGTCCAGGAAGGTCTTGACGCGCAGGCGTTGGTTGAGCGCCACCGACAGCAAGTGATACACCACCGCATAGCGTGGCCCGTCCCAGTGTTGTTCCGGATAGCCGGGGGACTCGATCACATCCTCCGCAATCAGGCCTGCCTCGCCATGGGTGCTTTTACCGTAATCGGCGTAGTCCACGCCGCACAGGTCTATCAATTGCTCGAAGCGGAACTCCGCCTCATCACGCAGCGCGCGGCATACCTCCGGCAGCCTGGCGCGCGGTATTACGATGGTGGTTTCGCCGTGCGCCTCGACGCAGGATGTCAGCACGGATTGGAATCTGCGCGTCAAACGCGCGGCCAAGCTCTCGGTGGGATGGGCCATCGTGGTCGTCTAGCGGGCGATGGTGTTGGTGCGCTTGATCTTGTTCTGCAACTGGATGATGCCATACATCAGCGCCTCCGCCGTGGGCGGGCAGCCCGGCACATAGATGTCCACCGGCACGATGCGGTCGCAGCCGCGCACCACGGAATACGAATAATGGTAATAGCCGCCGCCGTTGGCGCACGAGCCCATCGAGATCACCCAGCGCGGCTCGGCCATTTGATCGTACACCTTACGTAGCGCGGGAGCCATTTTGTTGACCAGCGTACCCGCCACGATCATCACGTCCGACTGGCGCGGACTGGGGCGGAACAGCACGCCGAAGCGATCCAGATCGTAACGCGACGCGCCGGCATGCATCATCTCCACCGCGCAACAGGCGAGGCCGAAGGTCATCGGCCACAGCGCGCCAGAGCGCGCCCAGTTGATGAGCTTGTCGGCGCTGGTGGTAAACATGCCTTCTTCAAATACGCCTTCTATGGACATACGTTCATTCCCAGTCTAGTGCGCCTTTCTTCCATTCATAAATAAATCCAATTACCAGGATGCCAAGAAACACCACCATGGCCATGAAACCGAACAGGCCAATCTCGTCCAGCACCACCGCCCACGGGAACAGGAAGGCGATCTCCAGATCAAAGATGATGAACAGGATGGCGACCAGATAATAACGCACGTCGAACTTGATGCGCGAATCTTCGAACGCCTCGAAGCCGCATTCATAGGGCGACAGCTTCTCGCTGTCCGGGTGATTCGGCGCGAGCAGATAGCCGCCCACGAGGGGTATCACTCCAAAGGCGATACCCACCACGATAAACAGCAATATCGGAAGATAGTTCTCTAACATGCCGGTTTGCTACAGAAAACACCAAGATAACCGATAAAATTCAAAGTGAAGAGGTGATCTGGTAAGGGTTGTCAGGGCCTCATGCCCTTTACGAATACGGTAAATATATAGTATCGCTCCGAAACTATCTTTTGTCAACATAGTTTTTAAACGCTACTATCTGCATATGACAATTGAGACCAGAATCGTCTACTTTAAAAGACTTATATATTTAGTCAAGATTTAGTCAAGCCCATCCTGAAATAAAAAACGGCACCACCGGGGTGCTGTTCATAAGTTGGTGCCGATGGCCGGACTCGAACCGGCACAGCTTGCGCCACAGCCACCTCAAGGCTGCGTGTCTACCAATTCCACCACATCGGCTATGGTTTTTATCGCCGCCGAGGGCGCGCCTTCAGCCTGTAATCACGGATAATTGCCGATCTCCCTCTAAAAATCAGGCACATCCGGCGCGCCTTGTTGCGGGGCGGGTGCCGCGGGTACAGAGGGCAACTCGGAGGCGGGCTGGGTAACGGGCACGTTATCCGTGACGCTCGGCGATTTATACGACTTGCCCGACATGGAGGCCAAGGTCAGGCTGATGGCGAAAAACAGGGTGGCGAGCACCGCCGTGGTGCGTGTCAGGAAATTGGCCGACCCCTGGCTGCCGAACACGGTCTGCGAGGCCCCGCTACCGAAGGCCGCGCCCACGTCCGCGCCTTTTCCGTGCTGTAATAAAATAAGCACGATCAGGGTTAACGCCACTATTACGAGCAGTATTAATAAAAATGTTATCACGAAACCTGTCTCCCGCGCGCTAAGCGCGGACTCCTTTTTGGGCTACTCCGCCGCACAGCAGATAACCAGAAACTGCCCGGCGTGCAGCGAGGCGCCGCCGATCAGAGCGCCGTCTATATCCGGCATGGTGAAAAGCTCCGCGGCGTTATCGGCCTTGACGCTGCCGCCGTAGAGAATCTGAATTTTGCCGGCTATTGTAACATCATGGGCGGCAATGCGTCCTCTCAAGTAAGCATGCACCTCTTGCGCCTGGGCCGGAGTGGCAGTCCTGCCGGTGCCTATCGCCCACACCGGCTCATAAGCAATTACGCCCTGCGCCAGACCCTCCACCCCCACCACCTTTAATACCGCATCCAGTTGCCGCGCCACCACCGCCTCGGTGCTATTCTGCTCCCGCTCTTGCAGCGTCTCCCCCACGCACAGGATGGGTTTAAGCCCCGCACGCAACGCCGCCGCCACCTTGAGCGCCACCAGCGCATCGTCTTCCCCATACAGGCTGCGCCGCTCGGAGTGCCCCACGATCACATAGGCGCAACCCACATCGCGCAGCATGGCCCCTGCTATCTCGCCGGTATAGGCTCCGTCGGTTTTATCACACAGATTCTGCGCGCCGAGCAAAATATTCGAGCCCGCAAGCTGCGCTCCGACCTCGCCTAGATAGACAAACGGCGGACACAACACCGTCTCGACATTTTTCAGCCGCGCCGCGCCCTGCTTGATCGCCCCCACCAAGGCCTGCGCACTCTTACGGGAACCATTCATCTTCCAGTTCCCGGCCACCAATTTACGGCGCATGTGCGGATATTCCCTTAATCAATGACCAGCCCTTCCAACCGCGAAGCTTACCTAGAGGGGCAATAAATAGCAATCCGCCAAGCAAGGCGAGCAAACGGATTCTGTTTGCCCGTGCGGATTAAATCCCGATCCGGCGCGGGCGGCACGTTGTCCACCATGCTGTATGGCTTGAGTCGGCCTACGAAGCCACCGGTTTTTCATTCTTCTGTAAAATAGTCCGAATCAATTTTCTTCAGCTCGAATATTTCAATGGTCGAGACGCCGACGTCGTGGTCCATCATCAGTTGAGCCAAAGTCTCGCCATCAATTAAAACAATCTTCATGTCAATGCGTGATACGTATTCAATCGCTTCGCTGGAAAAATCAGACGTGATGATAAAGAGCTTGAGTTCAACTGGTCAACGCAACACCATCTGTTCTAATCTGGATCTGGAGGATGGTGTATGGCACAAATTGGGCGACCAGGTTTATCTGTTGGTCAGAAGGCGGAACTGTGGCGTAGATGGAAGAGCGGCCAATCTTTGAGCGATATTGGTCGTGCGCTCGGCAAGCATGCCGGGTCGGTTCACGGTGTCGTTTCGTCTAATGGCGGGTTCATTCCCGCAGTCCGTCGGCGTTCCCGCTTGGCGCTGACGTTGGCCGAGCGCGAAGAGATTTCCCGTGGGATTGCCGCCGACACCTCGATCCGTCAGATAGCCGCCATGATCGGTAGAGCGCCGTCGACAGTGAGCCGCGTTGTGAACGTCATGGTGGTCGAAATACGTATCGCGCCTCTGATGCAGACTCGCAGGCATGGGGTCAAGCCCGGCGCCCCAAGCCGTGTCGGCTGGCCGTTCATCCTGCATTGCAAAGGATCGTGGCGACAAAGCTGAAACTGGACTGGTCGCCCGAGCAAATAGCGGGATAGCTTAAACTGGAGTTTCCAGATGACGGAAGTATGCGCGTGTCCCACGAAACCATTTACCGCAGCCTATTCATTCAGGCCCGGGGCGTGCTCAAAAAGGAGCTGACTGGGCATCTGAGATCCAGGCGAATGATGCGGCGCTCCAAACACGCCAGCACCGATGGCCAGCCCCGCGGACAGATCGTTGACGGGGTGTCCATACGGGAACGCCCGGCTGACGTTGAAGACCGTGCCATTCCAGGCCATTGGGAGGGCGACTTGATTACGGGTTCCAGGAACACCCATATCGCGACTTTGGTTGAGCGTCATTCACGCTTCACCATGCTCGTGAAGGTCCCGGGCAAAGACACCGCCAGCGTGGTGGGGGCGCTGAGCAAACAAGTGCGTAAACTGCCATCCCAACTGCGCCGATCATTGACCTGGGACCGAGGCATGGAGATGGCGCACCACAAGAAGTTTACCGTCGCGACGGACGTGCAAGTCTACTTCTGCGACCCGCAAAGTCCTTGGCAGCGCGGCACGAACGAAAATACGAACCGATTGCTGCGCCAGTACTTCCCGAAGGGCACTGATCTATCCGGTTACTCCCAGTCGGACTTGAATAAAGTGGCGCTACGCCTGAATCAGCGCCCTCGAAAGACCTTGGGATATTACACGCCGGCGGCTATACTTGAAGCAGGTGTTGCAATCACCGGTTGAACTCACAACGGCGTACTTCGCGGGGGAAGTCCTGTGAAGTACGCCTGGATGGATCAACAGCGCAACCGCTGTGCCCTGTCCGAGATGGGTGCCGTGCTGGATGTCAGCGTCAGCGGCTATCGTGCCTGGAAACGCGGAGGATGCCCCGGACGCAAGCGCTTGATCGACACCCAAATGCTGGCCTTGATCCGGGCTATTCACACCGAATTCAAAGGGGCCTATGGCAGCCCGAGGATGGTGGACGAACTGCGCGGGCGCGGCTTCCCCGCCTCCAAGGGGCGCGTGGAACGCCTGATGCGGGAGAACGGCATCCGGGCTCGCCACAAGCGGTGCTATCTCGCCACAAGCGGTGCTATAAGGCCACGACGGACTCTAATCACAGCCTGCCTATCGCCCCCAACCTACTGGACAGGAACTTCACCCCGGCGGCGCCCAACCGTGTCTGGACATCGGACATCACCTACCTCTGGACGGATGAGGGCTGGCTCTATCTGGCCGTCGTGCTCGACCTGTTCAACCGCGAGGTGGTGGGCTGGTCGATCAAACCGAGAATGACGGCGGACATCGTGACGGATGCGTTGACGATGGCCTGGTTCAGGAGAAAACCCGCGCTGGGTGTGTTGCATCACTCGGATCGGGGAAGCCAGTACGCCAGCCGGGCGTTCCAGAACAAGCTTGCCGAGTACGGCATGATCTGCTCGATGAGCCGCCAGGGTAACTGCTGGGACAATGCGCCGACGGAGAGTTTCTTCAACAGCCTGAAGAACGAACGGGTGCATGGCACCCGCTACGCCACGCGAAGCAGCGCGATGGCCGACCTGTTCGATTACATCGAGCCGTTCTACAACCGGAAACGCCGTCACTCGACCCTCGGCAGCAAGTCGCCGATCCATTTTCTGCAAGACTGGGTCAGCACTCAACATGATGAAAAACTGGTAGCATGAAACCCACTCGTTGGAAGACGAAAAACAGAGGGAAGCTCAAACTGATCCAGTCCTGCAGAAACTGGACGGGCGACTTGTATCCGAGGGTCGAATGCAGCCGTTTCCGGTTATAAAATACCTCGATATACTCGAAGCTGGCCGCGGTCATGTCCGATCGCGTCGTGTAGCGTAACCCATGTACCCGCTCGTTCTTGAAGCTGTTGAACCAACTCATCGTCGGCGCATTATCCCAGCAGTTCCCTTTACGGCTCATCGAACAGGTCATACCGTACTCGGCAAGTTTGTCTTGGAAAGCACCACTCGCGTACTGACTGCCCCGGTCAGAATGGTGCATCAGCCCCGGCGCCGGCGTCCATCGGAACCAGGCCATGGTCAGCGCATCGGTCACGATGTCCGCCGTCATGCGGGGTTTCAGCGACCAGCCCACCACCTCGCGGTTGAACAGGTCCAGAACGATGGCCAGATACAGCCATCCCTCATCCGTCCACAAGTAGGTGATGTCGGAGGTCCAGACCTGGTTGGGCGCGGTCGGCGTGAAGTTCCTGGCCAGCAGGTTGTCGGCCACTGGCAACCCATGCCGGGAGTCCGTGAGTTCTGCGTCGATAGCGCGAATCAGCGCCAGCATTTGCGCGCCCGTCAGCCACTTGCGATTCGGCGTGCCGCCGCGCCTCCAGGCGCGGTAGCCGCTCAGGCTGACGTCCAGCACCGCGCACATCTGGGTCAGGTCGAACTGCTTGCGCTGCGTGTCGATCCAGGCGTACTTCACAGCGCATCCCTTGCTTCGCACACGGCGCTATGCGCCTGTCGCTTTTTTTAGGATTTCGTTTTCCCGTCTGAGTCGGATGTTCTCTGTCCGCAGCCGCGATAACTCCATCTCCTCCGGCGTCACCACCTTGGTGCCAGCACCATTGAGCTTGCCCGCTGCCGCCGCTTTGACCCAGTTGCGCAAGGTCTGCTCGATCAGCCCCAGCTCCTTGGCCACCGCGCCAATCGTCTGCCCGTTCTTCACGCGCTTGACCGCCAGTTCCTTAAGCTCGACGGTGGATACTTGCTTCGGTATTTTCATCGTCTTCCTCCAGTGTGAATGACATTTTATATCATCCTTGGAAGACGAATTTTAGGGGGAAGCTCATACCCAGCAGGGTGGCGGCCAATTCAGAGGGTTGCACCTATCTGCCACATGTCGTCTTTCTCATAACCTAGCGAAAGAAGGACGTCGTTTGCAGCTGCCTTGAAGTGCTCGACATCAGTAGACGAGAAATGGCTACGCCAATCGCCGATGCGTCCTGCACGCAGGGTATTATTACCTTGCTTCAAACGTACATAGAGACTCGAACCCTTCCTTGCCCTTTCCGACACCGCCTCAATAATGGCATCAATCTCTCTGTCAGTGAGGGTGATATCAAAGTGCTTCAACACACGCAGGAACTCCCCTTTCACGTTCGCGCGCATATCTTCGTAGCGGACAAGCAGGAACCGACTATCACCACTGACCACTTGAAACCAGCCACGGATCCAATCAGCGTACTCGGTTACACATATGTCTACGCAGTGTGCAAAAGCCGCTGATTTATCGTCGGCCTTATAGAAATCGTGGTGCCTATGGGAGGGGCTGTTAAGCACGTGATAGAAGCGACTGACGCACTGATCCCGCAGGTCCCGAACCATTACCACTGTTGGCACACCATGCCGCCGTAGAGCCTCAATACCTTCCGGCCGAGCCTCCACATGGGTTTTGATGAAAAAATTACCCCGCGCCGGAATATGTTCGAGCAGTGTCGGATCCAGAACGTGCTCCTGCAGCAGGTTTTGAGGATCGTAGCAAACCAGTCTGCGATACCCCTGGATGGCGCCCACAAGATTTTCCAGCCACGTTGTCCCCGACTTGGGCAGACCCGCGATAAAAACGAGTCGGTGTGGATAAGTGCTTGCACCGGGCAGAAGCTTGGCTTGAGTGTGCTGAATTAAAAACTTCAAGTACCGTGCATGAGGGAGCAATCCAGCGCGCTGAAGTAACGATCTAAAAATTGAGCGGGCGGAATGTGTCAATGACTTTGAGACACCGGTTGAGGGGAATTTAGTGTCGAACGCTGTGGCTCCCCTTGGGCGTTTGGCGTTTGTTTTGACAGGTTGATGCCGACCTGTTTGGGTAGTGCTAGCGGTCGGGGCTGTTGCCCC
>JBCKVB010000025.1:0-22035 GCA_038924245.1 Gammaproteobacteria bacterium
AATCGATTTCTGGAATACTGGGAAAGAGTTCTTTGCAGTATGACGCGGCTCATTTCGTCAATCTACAAGAAAATATTATTTCTTCATCATTGATTCCAGTCAGAACTACTGATACGGATTTGGATCCAAGCGCAGATAGCATTTCAACAAAATCGTCCATGGAGCCGATCAGGCGCTGATTTAGCACGGACTCTGATAATTGCATGTTTCTAGAGGCAGCGAAAGTGAACTCTTTGAATGTTTTAATTTTCATAGGAATCCCCTATTTTTTGTATAATCTTGCAGATGGCGATTCAACAGTATTCTCGCAAAAGTGGATGGTTTCAAAAAATGAGATCGGGCGACTGAGCTGAGATTGAGTGCTAGTTGTTCCGGCAGACGGATGTGCAGATTCTTATCGAGGGGCAATGGATTCATTTTTTCTCCTTTAGGTTCTGTCTTCAGACGTTCAAAAACGTGCTCTCATCATAAGGAATGAGATGTAGCACTTCATCATCTATTTATACACTCATGGATTGCTCTGAAACGGTCTGGAACAGGTTCTAAGCATTAGAACAGTATCTATGCATCATTAAGGTGCTCTGGGTCGATCCAGCCTGTTCCTGGTGTATCTAGAAACAGTTCTGGAGCTGTGCTTCGCACATTCGCTTCGCTCATAGCTCTGTTGTTTAGTTTATAGACAAGATCAATACTAGAACTACTCGCATTTACTCAGATAATTACTCTCAATCTGGTTTACAGACAATATTCATCTACTGTTCTTCCGAACAGTCTAATTACTCAGCACTCAAACAACATGTCAGGTATTGCACACAGACACTAAGCAGCTAGTAAGCTAAGCAGCAATTTTGAGTGAAGCGTATGCTGGCAAATAAAGACTTCTGGTATCGATACAGCAGTCATCTTGTTCCAGAAGCATATAGCGGACTACAGCGATTACATTCGTATCGATTGCTTTCACTGAGACAGCGTGATGATCTGGTAAAGAACGGGAAAACTTGGCGCTCACGAGATGTTTGAATGATGAATACTCAGCGTGTTCAAACTCAACATTCTTCATCAGCATATGAATGTGTCTCTGAGGGTTCTGAACGAGCACAGCAATTCTGAATAAATTTGACTGTTTATTCAAAAACACTTGTCGCTCTATTGAGGAAACTTTTGAAAAGATAAAATTACCCAGATTTTTAATCTTGGGGCAATTTAGCGTGATGAAGAGATCGTTCTCTTCAAATGTTTTTATACCCCAATCGACGTATTTCAGTCTCGACTGGTAACTGTCTTGGAGACCTGTATTGTGACGGTATACATCTTGAGTGTTCATATCTCTATTTAGTCATTCTGTGTGACTTTTTGAGACTTTTTTTGAGTTATTTTGGGCAATTATCGTCAAAAATGAAGAAATATTGGCAATCTGAGTGCTATTCAGCAACTATCTGGCGAGTTTTCCGAACACGCATTGACTGTAACTGCTCGACATTCATCTCTGCTTGCAGGGGTCTCGCATAGAAGCGCTCGATCATTTGTACCGAAGTTCTGGCATTTCTAGCAAGTGTCAGCAAATCAATATTTCCACCGAGCGTCAATCTGAACATAATCGCAGTATGACGCAAGGAATAAAGCGTTCTCGGTTCACCGCTTGGTGCAGTTTTCAGTTCGCAAGCATTCAACACTACATCAAACTGTCTACGCATTGTTTGCATAGCAAAATCACGGTTCTTCAAATTGGGGAAGAACACATAGTCATCTTTGCTGTGCGGCTTCCCATTATTTTTCTGGAACTCAATCAGATCTTTATAGAGAGGAACTGCATCTGGCATCGATACAGTCGGACTGTTGTTTGTTTTGGAGCGTTCAGTCTGAATGCGTAGGAACCTGTTTTCGCTTTCTATGATTTGAATGTTTCTGTGACGCAGATGCTTAATGTCACTTGGACGAAGAAATGTATTAACAATGAAGGTAATCAGATACAGCAGTTCATTAGTCAACTGATGATAACGAACAATCGTATTTTGTTTGATGAGTTCTTTGGTTGTTTGTTTCAATAGGCTGTATTCATGGCGGCTCAGCCAAGCACGGGGAAAGTCAATCATTTTTATTTTTGGGGCTGGTGGAACTTTATCGATCAAGTTCTCTCGTAGTGCATACATGAAAATCTTGTGTATCAAGTTCAAATGATTTTTGATTGATGACGGTCTCAGATTTCGTGCAGAGAGGGTTGCAACAAAATCGTTCAGATTTTTATATGTGACATTCTTGATATCAAAGCTACGAAAGAAGGGGAGAATGTCTTTTTGCAGTTTCTGTTTGTCATGCTTGTTCAGTAGTTCGTTTCTTTCCCCGCGCTTTATCAGTTGTTCTTGTTCCTCTAGTAGCGCATACGCGCATTTTTCAAAGGTAGGGTTTGATACAAGTGGAAGCAGATTTCTTTCTCGCAGGAGGATATCTTCGTAAAACTTCTTGGCAAATTTGATTGCTTCATTCTTGTTGTCTGTCTTGGTGCTTCTCTTGAGTATTCTGTTCTGAGTGAAATAACGGCACTGCCAAAATGGTGACGCAGCAATTTTAAAGATGACTAGCTTTTTTGGAAAACCGATGACTTCACTCATCGTCTCTTTGATGGGGACGGAGCGATGTTTCAGTGGTGAATTTTGAGTTGGTTCCATCTTTTCTCATCAGAAAAAGGATGGTGTAGTTTAGCAAGTTTTGTAGTATAGTTCAAACTATACTACTTTTATGAGTCAATACTTGCATAAGTCATTGATTTAATGGTGCCGGTGGAGGAAATCGAATCCCCGACCTACTGATTACGAATCAGTTGCTCTACCAACTGAGCTACACCGGCTTGGACAATAATCCGCGACGCCATCCCTGGCGCAACTTCAGCGCTACATCACACACCCGCCAACACATCCATGTGCTGGCCTTCGCGGCTCAGCCAACTGAGCTACACCGGCCGTAAAAAACAGTAGCAAGTTACAAGTAAAAAGCGGCAAGAAAACACTCCCCTTGCTACTCGCCTCTTTACTGCTTGCTACTTGCTACAGCCGCCTTCCGCGCCGGTGGCACTGCGCACACGGATGATGACGTCCACGCCCTCGGCCACCGTGCCTTCCGGCAACGGCGGCAGGGTGGACAGGGTAAGCTGGTCGGCCCCGATGTCTATCAGCGCGCCGGTATCCACATTATGAATGTGGTGATGCGCACTGGTGTTGGAGTCGTAAAATACCTTGCTCGGATCCACGATCACCTCGTGGATCAGCCCCTGCCGCACAAGCAGGCGCAACGTGTTGTACACGGTCGCCTTGGACACCGTGGCGCGCTCCTGGTTGACCATGCCAAGTATTTGATCCGCCGATAGATGCTGCGGGCGTGCCAGCATGATCCGGGTGATCTCGACGCGCTGCTGGGTGGGGTTGATGCCCTGCTTACGCAGCAACTGCGCGATGTCCTGCTCCGTCACGGAATGGATATTGTGCTGTTCCATATATGGACTACACTGGCTCCGATAAGCTTGCGCGATGCCATCCATGGCCCAACGGCATCTCAATTATCACCACCCGCCAGCACGTCCTTGTGCTGGCCTTCGCCGCTTCGCGGCTCAGCCATCGTGGCAAGTATATGATAAAAATTTAATCAAAGTCTATCGGTGCGCGAGAAATTTACATCGCTTGATTTGACTGGCATGGCATAAGCCATGCTATCAAAAATAGCCGGACGGCCCAGCGCCAGATCGGCCACCAGCCGCGCCGAGGCGGGCGCGAGCGCGATGCCGTTGCGAAAATGGCCGCTGTTCACGTACAAGCCCCTGATTTCGGGATGCGCCGCGATAGTAGGTATGCCGTGCGCCGAACCGGGGCGCAAACCCGCCCAATGGCGTTCAACTTCGTAATTGCCCAATTCCGGCACCATCTCCAGCGCCGCCTGTTTGAGTTGGGCCAACGCCTCCGCGGTCGTGGCGCGATCAAAGCCTACATGCTCCACGGTGCTGCCCACCAGCACCCGCCCGTCGCGGCGCGGTATCAGATAATGCTCCGCGCGCACTACGATATGTTTTAACAGTCCCGGCCGGGCGCGGAACAAAATCATCTGCCCGCGCACCGGGGCAATATCAAGTTGCACGCCCAGCTGCCTAAGCAGCTTGCCGCTCCACGCCCCCGCCGCGACAATCACCTTATCGGCGGGGATGGCGCCGCGCGCGGTTTCCACCCCGGTGACTTTGGTCGCTCCCGGCGTCCTGGATCCCGTCGCTTCGCTCTTCCCTGCGACACTAGCACGTCCCTGTGCGTCGTCGCGCACCACGCACAGACCGGTCACCTCACACCCCTCCTCGATCCGCACCCCGCGCTGCACCAGGCTTTGCTTGAGCGCGCGCAGCAGGCGAGGATTACGCACTTGCGCGATGTCAGGCAACCACAGGCCGGACGGAATACCGGCGGAGAGCGACGGCTCATACTCTTTGAGCGCCGCGCCGGTGAGCAACTCCAATTTTACCTGCGACTGCTCCGCCCAGCGCCGTGCTTGATCGTGCTCGTCCACATCAAGGTGCAGCAAACCGCTCTGCGTCCACTCGATATCTATCCCGGTCTCGTCCAGCAGTTCTTTTGCCAGCGCCGGATAATAGTGCTGACCCCATTGCGCCAACTGCGTGATGGCCCGCGGCGCGCGCCACGGATGCAGCGGCGACAAAATCCCGCCCCCCGCCCAGGACGACTCGCGCCCCACCTCGCCGCGCTCGATGACGGTCACGCGCGCACCGGCCCCGGCCAATTCGCGCGCGCTCATCAGGCCAATCACGCCCGCGCCGATGATGAGGCAGCCGCTCACTCTTGTCCAAAACAGCAAGTAGCCCGGATGGAATGAAATGGAATCCGGGAATCAAAATGGCCTCCCGGATACCGCTGCGCTGCATCCGGGCTACAACCCTCCGGGAGAAAGTTGAGATGAGGAAGTAATAAATTCATGTGTTTACTCCCCCCTCACCCTTTCACCCTCCCCCTCACCTCAAGGGAAGAGCGATAGCGATGGGTGCGGGGATTTTTTCAAGGAGTAGGGTGGGCACGTCTTTGTGCCTGCGCGTTTTGCTAATTCCTGCCCCAGCAGGCGGCAAGCGTGGAGGTGTTGGTAAGTGGCCCACGCTCATTGATGGTTAAAGTCGTACAGCCGGTATCACTCGCCTGACTTTTGACAGAAACCGCCATAGCTGTGGCGTTAAACGCAGTTTCATTGTTTCCAGATACCGCGAGGTTGTAGTAGCCTCCCTCAGTTTTCATGTCTGTTCCTGCGGACGCCTGAATGACCCAGCAGCCATCTCTGGCAGGAGAGCAGGAGCCCAAAGCTCCATAAGTTATATTATTCGCCCGCCACTTTTCCTGCGCAAGCGAAATAGCGTGGAGCGCGGTTATCGCCTCGGCGCGATTCCCTTTACGCACCGAATCCTGATAAGAGGGATAGGCGATGGCCGCCAGGATGCCGACGATGGCCACCACGATCATCAACTCAATCAGGGTAAATCCCAGCCGCTGTTTTTTCATGCCCAAGCTCCTTGGTTGACTCTGTCGCCTTCTTTATGCCAAGCCGGACGGGCCTTGGTGACCCCTTTCCGACCAACGGCGGCCAGACTCCGACGGACGGTAGGGGAAGAGTATATTAATCCGTGATCCGCTCGACTACTATAGCTTTTAACAAGAGGCCTTGCCATGCAAGCAGCGCAACAAAATTCGGGCTTTACCCTGGTAGAGTTGATGGTGACGGTCGCGGTGCTCGCGATTTTAGTCGGCATCGCCATCCCCTCATTCCAGGGTACGCTGGATAAACGGCGCATCATCGGCGCCGCCGAGCAAATATACGCCGATTTACAGTACGCGCGCAGCGAGGCGATCCGGCAGAATAAATCAGTCACCGTGCACTTCAGAAACGCCGGCACGAACACCACTTGGTGTTATGGGATGAATGTGCATGAAAGAACGGTATCTTACAGCGGCGCCTGTGATTGCACCACCACCACCTCTGGGGCCGAGAATTCGAATTGCACCGTTAGAGGCCTCACGAAAACTGTTTACAGCACCGATTATCGGGGCATCAGCCTTACCGCAGCCAGTTTTAGCGGCACCAGCGGCACCACCTTCACCACCTTCACTCCGTTGCGCGGGATCGGTGCTGCCGGCACCCCAAAGTTACGGTCCGCCAGCGACTTCCTAGTAGAGATTGTAGTCAGCCCCCAGGGCCGCATCAGGCCATGCTCACCCCCGAGCAGCGGCAGCACCTACTATCTAAGTAATTATCCGACATGTTAAAAACTCCTGAAAAAATCAGCGCGGGCCGCGCGTCCGGCTTCAGCCTCGTCGAGCTGATGGTATCCGTCGCCATCGGCCTGGTGGTGTTGGGCGGGGTGGTGGGCATTTTTGCCTCCAGCGTGAAGGGCAATGCGGACGCGCTCAAGATGACCAGGCTGAATCAGGAACTGCAGGCCGTAATGGGCATGATGACGCGCGATATCCGGCGCGCCGGGTATTGGGGCAATGCCACCTCCGCCATTGGACCGCCCGCCACGTTCGCGTCCAATAACAACCCATTCACGCTCGATGCCCCATCCCCCGACTCCTGCAATGAACCTAGGGTCGATTGTGGCCCATCCATCACCTTCAGCTATGACATAAACGGCGACGGCATCCCCACCTCGAGCCCCAACGAGTGCTTTGGTTTCCGCTTGGGCAGCGGCGTGCTGCAAAGCCGCACAAGCGGTGGCAGTTGCGGAACCGACAGTTGGGAGGGGATCACTGATGGAGACAGCGTTCAAATAACACAATTGCTATTTACGCTTAAATCTCAGCCGCCGATTGATATTGACGGCCCGGCGACGCCCAGTCCGCCTGGCGTCTGCGTCACAGGGTGCGGCACGAGCACCATCAACGTGCGCGAAGTACAAATCACCCTGAGCGGCTGGTTGAAGAACGATACCAGCGTGACCCGGGAGATCATAGAAACCGTGCGTATCCGCAATGACCTATGGACCCAATGAATACGGAGGATAACGCCATGTACACCACTTTTCATACCATGACCAGACAACGCGGGGCGGCTACCCTGGTGGTGGCGATCATCCTGCTGCTGGCGATGACCATGATGACCTTCTTCGGCGTGCGTGTGGGCGTCACCGAGCAGCGCATCGCGGCCAATGACATGCGCGCGAAGCAGGCACTGGCCGTGGCCGAGGCGCTGGTGGAGAACGGCATCGCCTACCTGGACCACAACAAGGCTGTCATTAGCAAGCCTTTTACTGGCACTGCTCCGGATAATGATCCGCACAGTTGGTTAAATGGGCGCTGGCAGTCTTGCGCCAGTACCGCCGTGCCCTGCGGCTACGGCACTACTAATCATGGTTATGTCTGCACCGGCCTTATAAGCGCCCCGCCCTGCGGCAACGGCACTACTAATATTTACGACAAACCCTGGCTTTTCTATATGCCCCCCGCCGGGCAGATAGCGCCGGTTTCGGACAACATTATTTACACTGCGGCCTACACCGAGAGCGTGAGCTTCGTTACACCCAACAAACCCAACAAAGGAACGGCAGCCGTGCCGCCAGTTGACCCCTTCCCCGAGATTCATATCATCGCCAACGTAACGCCCGGAGCGGATCCCCTGGCCGGCAGCGCCGTCATCCGGCAGATTGTGCAGGATTTCTCCCTCCTCAATAATGTGCCGCGCGTCCCGATCGCCTCGGGAGGCGTAATTGAGCTGAAGGGCGGCACATCCGTGTACGGAGATCCCAACCCGGATAGATTATTTTACACGTCCTTGGGGTCGGGCATGCCGCTGTCCCTATGGTCAGGCAGTGGGGTGACCATAACCAGCGCGGCGGCGGCAACCTGTCAGCCGGCGGCCCCGAACTGTACAGGAACAAACAAGCTGTCTAGCAGGCTGTCTAGTGCCGATCCCAAAAAGCCCGATGGGTTAGATAATGTCGGAGACATCGTGGCCAATGATGGCAAGTTCCCGCTCGACCTGTTCGAACACATCTTTGGCGTCCGTGATACGGATGCCGTCCGCATCATCAAAACCAGATCCACTGTTCTGACCAATTGCGACGACCTCACCAGCGATTCGTCCGGGCTGTTCTGGATCACGGGTAGCTGCTCCATTGGAAGTATTGGGAGTCAAAAGACGCCGGCCATTCTTGTGGTAGATGGAGCTGAGGTTTCCATGGTCGCCAGCGGCGTTTTTTATGGAATAATTTATTTCAGAAACGACGGGGTAGCAGGCGGGAAGGTCACGCTTGGTGGTAGCGCTGTTTTGCACGGGGGTCTTGCTGCCCAGTTTGCGCCCGAGTATACCATGACCGGCAATCCCACTTTCCGTTATCTGGATTTCTCCAGCCAGCGTCCCACCAGAAGGAACGTCTTCGCCAAAGGCTTCGCCAAAGTGCCGGGCGGCTGGCTGGATCAATTGTAGCGTGGCGCCCCCCATGAAAAACGTACACGAGGGCGGCTTTAGTCTGATCGAGGTATTGATCACCCTGGTGGTGCTGGCCGTGGGCCTGGTCGCGCTGGCAAAATTTCAGGGCACGGCCATCGAGAGCGGGAGCCTGGCCAAGGAGCGCGCCGTGGCGGCGCACCTCGCCCAGCAAAAGCTGGATGATTTGCGTAACTATGAGGTGCTGATTGAGACAGATGCTCTGGGGGTCGTTATAGCCTGTAATGCAACTGCCAGAGTGTCTTACAGATGCATTGCGACCCCTGCGACTAACGTAGGCGGAGGCGGGAATAAAAAAGCGGATTTTACTTTAATCCTGCCCAGCGGGAATATTGATCCGCCGGTCTCCAACGTAACCTACAACCGCACCTGGGCGGTCACCGATTTTTGCTTTCCGCAGACGGCCGCGGGAAAAACACCCAACGAACCGGCTGTAACGCCATGCCCCGCGCCAGCGCCGGCCTTTCCCGATTTTAAAAGAGTGACCGTAACGGTAACCTGGATGGACCTTGAGCAGAGGAAAAAAGGGCAGGCCGATGCTGTTCAGACCATCGTACTCAGGAGCATTATCAGTGCCAGCGATCCCTTCTACTCGGGCCGCATTCTCGAGTAGGGTGGGCACGTTTTTGTGCCCACGCGTTTTCTACCGCGTGGGCATAACCAGCCACTTGCACGGCTTTATCGTGCTTAGTGGATTGGCTAGTGGTTTCATCAGACGATAACCCTGTCTGCCCACCCTACCTAACTACCTGACTGTTTACTTGACGAGCAATTCCTTGGGCAAGGGAAACACCACGTTTTCTTGGGGTCCGTTTTTTTCTTCTGCGCCGTGCGCACCCCACTCCTTGAGCCTGGCAATCACTTCCTGCACCAGCACCTCCGGTGCGGAGGCTCCTGCGGTAACACCGATGGTGTTTTTGCCCTCCAGCCACGCGCGCTGAATATCAGCGGCGCTATCTATCAGATAGGCGGGCGTGCCGAGTTTATCGGAGAGTTCTTTCAGGCGGTTGGAGTTGGAGCTGTTGGGGGAGCCGACCACCAGCAGCACGTCGCACTGCTCGGCAAGTTGCTTGACCGCATCTTGGCGATTCTGGGTGGCGTAGCAGATGTCGTCTTTCTTGGGGCCGATAATCCCGGGGAAGCGCGCGCGCAGCGCCTCTATCACGCGCGCGGTGTCGTCCATGGACAGGGTGGTCTGGGTGACGTAGGCGAGCTTGTCGGGGTCTGTGACTTCCAGTCTGTTTACGTCCTCGACGCTCTCCAGAAGCTGCATGCGCCCCAGATCATGGGGGCGGTTGTACTGGCCCATGGTGCCTTCGACTTCGGGGTGGCCCTTGTGGCCGATGAGAACGCACTCGCGTCCGGCGCGGTAGTGGCCCAGCACTTCCATGTGCACCTTGGTGACCAGGGGGCAGGTGGCGTCGAACACCTTGAGGCCGCGCTGCACGGCTTCTTCACGCACCGCGCGCGACACGCCGTGCGCGCTGAAGATCACGATCTGGCCGTCTGGCACTTCGTCCAGTTCGTCCACGAAGCGCGCGCCCTGGGCGCGCAGGCCTTCGACCACGAATTTGTTGTGCACCACTTCGTGGCGCACGTAAATCGGCGCGCCGAATTTCTCCAGCGCGCGTTCGACGATGACGATGGCGCGGTCCACGCCGGCGCAGAAGCCGCGCGGGTTGGCGAGTATGACTTTCATGCCGCCCTCACCCTACCCTCTCCCAAGGGGAGGGGGGATTTTAGTTGTGGCGCGCGCGACGTAGCTCAAGATGAATTCCAGGCACTCCACGCGATTGTACGCCTCTTGCAGCGAGTCGCCCCATACGGTGACGCCGTGGCCGCGCACCAGGAGTGCGGAAATGTGTGGCGGTTCGGATAGAAAACGTTGTTTGATGGCCCCGGCTATTTTACTCACATCCAGAGTATTTTCAAACAACGGCAAATTCACCTTGGGTGATTGCTCCCAAACACCCAGGCCTTTGAGCATCTCCAGCGCGGGCAGCGGCAGACTTGCCGCTGGCGCGCGCTCCGCCGCGAGGCAGGCGTCCACGCTGTGCACGTGCAGGCAGGCGCGCGCGGCGGGGAAGTGTTGATAGATCACGCGATGGATGGCGGTCTCGGCGGAGGGCTGCAAGCCCGGCGCGGCCTGCTCGATGGGCGCGCCGCTTGCAATATCCATCAGCAGGAAATCGTTCTGTTCCAGACGCCCCTTGGGGCAGCCGCTGGCGGTGATCCAGAAGCTCGTCTCATCGTCGCGCGCGCTCAGGTTGCCCGCGGTGCCCGCCATCCAGCCGCGCGCGTGGAAGTCGCGCGCGATTTCGACTAAAGCGGCGCGTAGGGGAAGATCATCCAGTGATTTGGCCATAAAATCCAAGAGGACAAACAAAACATCTTACGTAGACCACAATATCACTGTAGGTCGGATCAAGCGTAGCGGATCCGACAGTTTGTCGGTTCCGCGCTGCGCGCTTGAACCGACCTACATGCTCGCTACTCGAAACTCGCTACTTTTCTTTCCGTATACACCGGTGTCCAGCCGCTGGTGTCTATGAAGTAGCGCACCGCCTTGATGCGCCTGGAGTCGCCCAGGGTGAACCAGTGCTCGGTGTTGGTGGGGACATTGATATAGTCACCCGCGCTCACTTCCAGCATGAACTGGCCGCCGTCTTTTTCGACGAAGCCGAAGTAGCCCTTGCCCGCCACGATGTAACGCACCTCGTCGTCGGTGTGCAGATGTATCTTGTCGAACTTGCCCAGCATGTCGGCCAGGCCGGGGGTGTCTTCGTGCAGCACAATCATGTCGCGCGTGGTGTAACCGGCTTCTTTCTTCAGCTCTTCAAAGCGGTTGCCCACCGCGCCGAGCAATTCCTCTTTTTCGGCATCGGAAAGCGCGGTCTGGGCGAGCAGTTCGCGTGCGCGCGGCGTGGCGGGCACCGGCCAGTGGCGCAGCGTGATGCCGATGCCGGCCAGGCGTTGTTGGATTACCGGGAGATCGCGCGTCTCGTTGCCGTTGTTGAATATCATGCGTGCCATAAAATCTCAGTAGCAAGTAGGTAAGTGACAAGTAGCAAGAAGTACCGGAATTATACCAAATTGCCACTTGCTATCTGCGTCTTGCGGCTGGCCGCTTGGGCGGGCCGCTGCGCGCGCGCGGTTTGCCGCGCGACGGGTGCTGGAGGACGGGGCGCTCGCTCTTGACCGGCGGCAGCGGCTTGGCGAGCAGCTCCGGCGTGATGCGCGCCACGGGCATCTTGTGGCCGACGTAGTCCTCGATCTCCGGCATGGTGAAGGCGTAGTCTTCGCAGGCGAAGCTGATCGCGTCGCCCGAGGCGCCGGCGCGCGCGGTGCGCCCGATGCGGTGCACGTAGTCCTCGCCGCTCTGCGGCAGGTCGTAGTTGAACACGTGGCTCACGCCGGGGATGTGTAGGCCGCGCGCCGCGACGTCGGTGGCGACCAGGATCGCCAGCTCGCCGCGCTGAAAATCATTGAGCAACTGGATGCGCTTATTCTGCGGCACGTCGCCGGACAGCATGGCCGCCTTGAAGCCGTTGCCCTCCAGGTAGCACCACACCTTGTGCGCCGCGTGCTTGGTGTTGGTGAACACGATGCTGCGCGCGGCATCCATGCTTTTCAGCAGTCCGATGAGCAGCGGAATCTTTTCCTCGTTCGAGGTGTGATACACCCGCTGCGTCACCGTGTCCACCGTGACCTTGTCCGGCTCGATGGCGATGAGGCGCGGACTGTTCATGTGCTCATAGGCGAGTTCGGTGACGCGCAGCGAAAGCGTGGCGGAGAACAGCATGTTGAGACGCTGCTCCGGCGGCGGCAGACGGCGCAGGATGAAGCGCACGTCATTGATGAATCCGAGATCAAACATGCGGTCCGCCTCGTCCAGCACCATGACCTGCGCCGCCTTGAGGTCAAACACGTGCTGTTTGAAATAATCAATGATGCGCCCCGGCGTGCCGATCAGCACGTCCACCCCCGTCTCCAGCATGGTGCGCTGCGTGTCGTAACCCGCGCCGCCGTACACCACGCCGAAGCGGAAGCCGCTGTGCGCGCCGAGCTGCTCGGCATCCTTGTGAATCTGGATCGCCAGCTCGCGCGTGGGGGCGAGCACCAGCGCGCGCGGCTGGTTCGGCCTGCGCGCCGCCGCCGGATGTTTGAGCAGATGATGCATCAACGCGAGCAGAAAGGCGGCGGTCTTGCCGGTGCCGGTTTGCGCCTGGCCCGCCATGTCCTGGCCTTGCAGGGCCAGCGGCAGGGTCTCGGCCTGGATCGGCGTGCAGAATGAAAAGCCTGCGTCTTCAATGCCTTGCATAAGCTCCTTGGACAGTCCCAGGGAGGCAAAGGCGAGTTTGCTTAAGTGTTGGCCGCTCATGGCGCTACAGCATAGCAAAATCAGCCAGGCTGGTGCCTGCTATTTTTAGGGCTTGCTATTTTTGCCGGAACCGGTGCAAAATACCCGCACTGGTTGCACTCTGGGTATCCGAGGTAGTCCATACAGTCTCCCGCCGCTTCCGGGGAGGCGGCACGAACAAGAACCCTTCCTTAATAAAACTTGTCGTTGCACGTTTAATGTCATTGACACCTTCGAGGTTATGAATAAAGTGAGCGAACACATCGTTCATATCACGGATTCCGCTTTCGAGAGCGACGTACTCAATTCCGCCACCCCGGTGCTGGTGGACTACTGGGCCGACTGGTGCGGCCCGTGCCGCATGATCGCTCCGATCCTGGAAGAACTCGCCGCCGAGTACAACGGTAAGCTGAAGATCGCCAAGCTGAATATAGATCAGAATCCGATCACTCCGCCCAAGTACGGCATCCGCGGCATCCCGACCCTGATGCTGTTCAAAAACGGCAACGTGCAGGCGACCAAGGTGGGTGCGCTTTCCAAATCACAACTGACCGCTTTTATTGATTCGAATTTATAAACCCCCAATGACCGAATGGTTTTGACTTTAAGGATTAACTGATATAACAACATCTCCTCAACCCCGACCGCGCACGCGGCCGGCAAATGCAAACTCCCCCGTTCGGCGGGCTGCGCGACGGTCTCCCCTCTCTCCTACTTTCTTAGACACAACAGGTATTCATGAATCTTACTGAACTGAAACAAAAATCCGCCTCCGACTTGATAGACCTGGCCCAATCCATGGGCCTGGAGGGCATGGCGCGCTCGCGCAAACAGGAGGTGATCTTCGCCATCCTCAAGGCGCACGCGCAAAAAGGCGAAGACATCTCCGGCGACGGGGTGCTGGAAATCCTGCAAGACGGCTACGGCTTCCTGCGCTCCGGGGACAGTTCCTATCTCGCCGGGCCAGACGACATCTACGTCTCACCCAGCCAGGTGCGGCGCTTCAACCTGCGCACCGGCGACACGGTGTCCGGCAAAATCCGCCCGCCCAAGGAAGGCGAGCGCTACTTTGCGCTGCTCAAGGTGGATCACATCAACTTCGAATCGCCGGAAAATGCGCGCAACAAGGTACTGTTTGAAAACCTGACGCCGCTGTTCGCCAACAAGCGGCTGACGCTGGAGCTCGGCAACGGCAGCACCGAGGACTTGACTGCGCGCGTGATAGACCTGTTCGCCCCCATCGGCAAGGGCCAGCGCGGCCTGATCGTCTCGCCGCCCAAGGCGGGCAAGACGATGATGCTGCAAAACATCGCGCACTCCATCGCCGCCAAACACCCGGAATGTTACTTGATCGTGCTGTTGATAGACGAGCGCCCGGAGGAAGTCACCGAGATGCAGCGCTCGGTGAAGGGCGAAGTGGTATCGTCCACCTTTGACGAACCGGCCAACCGCCACGTGCAGGTGGCCGAGATGGTGATCGAGAAGGCCAAGCGCCTGGTGGAACACAAGCGCGACGTGGTGATTCTGCTCGATTCCATCACGCGCCTGGCGCGCGCCTACAACACGGTGGTACCCGCTTCCGGCAAGGTGCTCACCGGCGGCGTGGACGCCAACGCCCTGCAACGCCCCAAGCGCTTTTTCGGCGCGGCGCGCAACATCGAGGAAGGCGGCAGTCTCACCATTATCGCCACCGCGCTGGTGGAGACCGGTTCCAAGATGGACGATGTGATCTACGAGGAATTCAAGGGCACCGGCAATATGGAAATCCATATGGACCGCAAGATCGCCGAGAAGCGCATTTACCCCGCGATCAACATCAACCGCTCCGGCACGCGCCGCGAAGAGCTGCTCACCAAGCCGGATGAATTACAGAAGATGTGGGTGCTGCGCAAGCTCTTGCACCCGATGGACGAACTCGCGGCCATGGAGTTCCTGCTGGAGCGCCTCAAGGCCACCAAGACCAACGCCGAGTTCTTCGATTCGATGAAGCGCTGAACGGCAGAGAAAAGATACAAGGGAAAAGAGAAAAGTTAAAACCTTGAGGTGTTTGAACGAAGGCGGCTGAGAAATAATACAATCCTTTTCTCTTGCCTCTTTTCTCTGCTTTTCTATTCCAGCTTTACCTCTATCGGCTTCACGTTCCAAATCTCCTCGGCGTATTCGCGTATCGCGCGGTCGCTGGAGAATTTGCCGACGCCCGCCACGTTGAGCAGCGCGCGGCGCGACCACTCCTCGGCGTCGCCGTACAGCGCCGCCGCCTCATCCTGACGTTCCATATAAGCGGCAAAATCGGCCAACACCAGATAACGGTCGCCACCCTCGATCAAAGAGTGTATGACCGGACGGTAGAGATCGGGTTCGCTGGGCGAGAAAAATCCCGTGTCTATCATATCCAGCGCTTGCTTGAGCTCGGTGTTGTTCTGGTAATAGTCCCACGGCGCATAGCCGCCCGTGCGCAGGCGCTCGGCCTCATGCGCGGTGAGGCCGAAGATGAAGATGTTGTCCGGCCCCACCTCTTCCCTGATCTCCACGTTGGCGCCGTCCAGCGTACCGATGGTAAGCGCGCCGTTCAGTGCCAGCTTCATGTTGCCGGTGCCGGAGGCCTCGGTGCCGGCGGTGGAAATCTGCTCGGACAGATCGGCGGCGGGGATGATGTCGAGCGCGGTGGACACGTCGTAATTGGGAATGAACACCACCTTGAGACGCTCCGCCACCACCGGGTCGTTGTTCACCACCTCGCCCACGTCGTTGATGAGCTTAATAATGAGCTTGGCCAGCGCGTAACCGGGCGCCGCCTTGCCACCGAAGATGAAGGTGCGCGGCGCCACCTGCGCACCGGGATTGGCGCGCACGCGGTTGTAGAGCGTGACGATGCGCAGCACGTTCAGCAACTGGCGCTTGTATTCGTGGATGCGCTTGACCTGCACGTCGAACATCGAGTTCACGTCCACCGTGATGCCAAGATGATGCTTGATGAGACCGGCCAGGCGTTCCTTGTTGGCGCGTTTCACGGCGCGAAACTCGGCGCGAAACTCGGCGTCCTGCGCCAGCGGCGCGAGCTTCTTCAGTTCCTCGAGTTGCGTGATCCAGTGCGGGCCGAGGCGCGCGGTGATGAGGCGCGCCAGGCCTGGGTTGGCTTGATTGAGCCACAGGCGCGGGGTGATGCCGTTGGTCTTGTTGATGATACGGCCGGGGAAGAATTCGTTGAAGTCCTTGAAGGTGGAGGTCCGCAACAGATGCGTGTGCAACGCCGCCACGCCATTCACTTTATGCGAGCCGACGATGGCCAGATGCGCCATGCGCACGCGCTTGCCGTTGTCCTCGTCCACGATGGACATGCGCCGCATGAGATCGAAATTACCGGGATGCCGGTGCACCACCTGTTTCAGGAAATGCTGATTGATCTCGCAGATGATCTGAAAGTGGCGCGGCAGCATGGTTTCCAGCAGCCGCACCGGCCAGGTCTCCAGCGCCTCCGGCAGCAGCGTGTGGTTGGTGTAGGCGAACACGCGCTGCGTGATGTCCCAGGCCCGCTCCCATTCCAGATGGTGCTTGTCCAGGAGCAGGCGCATCAGCTCCGGGATGGCGATGGCCGGGTGCGTGTCGTTGAGCTGGATCGCCACCCGCTCCGGCAGGTCTTCGATGGCGTCGTGCGTCTTGTGGAAGCGCGACATGATGTCCTGCAAGGTGGCCGAGACGAACAGGTACTCCTGCTTCAGGCGCAGTTCGCGCCCCATCGAGGTGGTGTCGTCGGGATAGAGCACCTTGGAGATCATCTCCGAGGTGTTTTTGTCTTCCACCGCCTTGATGTAGTTGCCGTCGTTGAAATATTTCAAATTAAAATCGCGCGTGGACTTGCTCGCCCACAGACGCAGGTTGTTCACGGTGTTGGTGCCGTAGCCGGGGATGGGCATGTCGTGGGCCATGGCGAGCACCTCCTCGGTGTCCACCCAGTGATGATGCAGGCGGCCGTTATCGTCCGTGTACTCCACCACGCGCCCGTAAAAATTCACCGGATATAAAATCTCCGGGCGCGCGAATTCCCACGGATTGCCGTAGCGCAGCCAGTTGTCGGGATGCTCCACCTGCCGGCCGTCCTCGATGCGCTGCGTGAACATGCCGAATTCGTAACGGATGCCATAGCCGTAACCCGGCAGGCCCAGCGTCGCCATGGAATCGAGAAAACACGCCGCGAGCCGGCCCAGGCCGCCGTTGCCGAGCGCGGGCTCCGGCTCCAGGCCTATGATCTCGCGCAGATCCAGCCCGATCTCGTGCAGCGCCTTTTCGCACTGTTCGAGCAGGCCGAGATTGAGCAGGCTGTTGTGCAACAGGCGTCCGGGGAGAAACTCCATGGACAGGTAATACACGCGCTTGGCGTCATTCCTGTAATAAGTGCGCCTGGTCTCCATCCAGCGCTCGATGAGCCGGTCGCGCACCGCATAGGCCACCGCGTTGAACCAGTCGCGCGGCGTCGCGGTGTACAAATCCTTGCCCGCGGAATACTCCAGGCGATTGGCCAGCGAGCGCTTGAGCGCCTCGGTGTCCATGCCCATGAGATCGTACTTGAAGCCGCCCCTGTTGCTCTTGGTCAACATTGACTATCTCCCGAATTTCCTTGCATCATCAACTATTACAGCTATTACATCAATACCGGATACGCATAATCCGGGCCAACTTTTCTCATCATTATCCGTAAGGAATTTAAAGTTCACTTTATGTTAATATTAACCGGGCACAACAGGTGCAGGTGTGTCATGCAATCCGCCTTTGACTGGGATATCAACTTTGACGAATGGTCGGCCCTGGCCAGCACCGACCCGGAGGCGTTCGAGCACCTGCGCGCCTCCCTGGTGAGCCAGGTACTGGAGCGCGCCCCGGAGCGCCGTCAGGAACGGTTGCGCTGGTTGTAGTGGCGCATAGACCGGGTGCGCGAGCGCTCCGCCACGCCGCTCGCCGCCTGCATCCGCATCTCCGGCATGATGTGGGACTCGGTGATGGGCGAAGGCGGCCTGGTGGAGGCGCTGCAGGGTTTACGTAAATTGGAGCCACCGCGCGCCAAGCGCGCTCATACTACGGCCCAGGTGCTGCTGTTCCGACCCGTTTCCGCCACCGGCTCAACGCAACAGCCCGCCTTGCCGGAATAAGGCGTCTCCGCTATAATTAGCCGTTTTGTTGGCGCGTCTTTTAACGCGTGGCCGCTCCACAGCATTCAAGAGGTTGGATTCGATGAAACCGGATATACACCCCGCCTACGCGGAGATCAGCATCACCTGCAGTTGCGGCAACACCTTCAAGACCCGCTCCACCTCGGACAGCGACTTGCATCTGGACGTGTGCTCGGCATGCCACCCGTTCTACACCGGCAAGCACAAGCTCGTGGACAGCGGCGGGCGCGTGGATAAGTTCAAGCAGAAGTACCGGATCAAGTAGAAGCCGCTTAAGGCGTAAGGCAGCCATGCCGCGCCGCTACATTGTTTTTCTCGCCGCCGCCTTGCTGTGGGCGGCTCCCTGTTCCGCCGCAACGGATAATTGCCGCGCCGACCGCCTCGATCAGCAGGCGCGCGTGAGTCATGTGCACGATGGCGACACGATCAAGCTGGAAGATGGGCAAAGCCTGCGCCTGATCGGCATCAACACACCGGAGCTCGGGCGCGATGGCGCGCGCCCCGAAGCGCTGGCCGAGGAGGCGCGCGCCGAGCTGCAAAACCTGCTGGCGCACTCCCCTGAACTCGCGCTGCGTTTCGACAGCGAGCGGCGCGATCGCTACGGCAGGCTGCTCGCGCACCTGTTTCTGCCCGACGGCCGCAGCGTCGCCGCGCATCTCCTGGAGCAAGGGCTGGCCACGCAACTCCTGGTGCCGCCCAACGCGTGGAACCTGACCTGTTATCAGCAGGCCGAGCAAACGGCGCGCGCGGCGCGGCGCGGCATCTGGTCACGCCCGGAATACCAGCCCGTGGACAGCCGTCATTTGCCCGCCAACGCGCGGGGTTTTCATCTCATCCAAGGACGCGTGGAGCGCGTCGGGCACAGCGCAAAATCGGTATGGCTCAACCTGGAAGGCGGAGTGGCGCTGCGCATCGCCCGCGGCGATCTGAACTATTTCGCCGATTTGCCGCTCGAACGTCTGCAAGGCCAGGTAATACTGGCGCGCGGCTGGATTTATCCCGGCCAGCGCGGGCCTGCGATGCGCATCCGCCACCCCGTCGCGCTGGAGCGGCTGCATTAGAGGGTATAATTTCAACATGCCATTTTTATTACGTTGCCTGAGCGCCGCGCTGTTTTCGGCGCTGCTCAGCGCCTGCGCCACCAATCCGGTGACCGGACAGAGCGACTTCGTGCTGATGTCAGAAGAGCAGGAGGTCAAGACCGGACGCGAGGCCGCGCCGGAAATCATCAAGGAATTCGGCCAATACGAAGGCGAGGAGTTGCAGAATTACGTGCAACGCGTGGGCGAGCGGCTGGCCGCGAACAGTCATCGCGCCAACCTGGTGTACCGTTTCACCGTGCTCGACAGCGCGGACGTGAACGCCTTCGCCCTGCCCGGCGGCTACATTTACATCACGCGCGGCCTGCTCGCCTATCTCAACTCGGAGGCGGAGCTGGCTGCGGTGCTGGCGCACGAGATCGGCCACGTCACCGCGCGCCACAGCGTGCGCCAGCAGAGCGCGGCCGGCGCCGCCAATCTCGGTTACACGCTGGGTTCGATTTTATTGCCGGAGTTGCGTAATCAGGGCGCGCAACAAATCTTCAATGTACTGGGCGGGGCACTGCTGTCCGGCTACGGGCGCGAGCACGAACTGGAGGCGGACCGTTTGGGCGCGGAGTATCTGGCGCGCAGCGGCTACGATCCGCAGGCGATGATCAAGGTCATCAGCGTGCTCAAGAACCAGGAAAGTTTCGAGCGCCAACTGGCCCAGGAAGAAGGACGCGAGGCGCGCGTCTATCACGGCCTGTTCGCCACTCATCCCGATAACGACACGCGGTTGCAACAGGTGGTGGCCAGCGCGGAGCAGTTCCGGAGCGAGCAAGCCACGCAGGTGCGCCAGGAGGATTATATGCGCGCGCTCGATGGCCTCACCTTCGGCGACAGCGAGAAGGAAGGCGTGCGCCGCGGCAGCGCGTTTTATCACGCCGATCTCGGCTTTGCGTTGCGTTTCCCCGCAGGCTGGCGCGTGGAAAACCGTCCCACCCAGGTCAGCGCCAGCGCGCCGGATAACGCCGCCTTGCTCAGCCTGTTCGCGGAAGACATCAATCAGCGCGTATCGCCGGAGCAGTTTCTGCGCACGCGCTTGAAGCTCACCAAGCTGGAACAAGGCGAGAGCTTTACCCACCAGGACATGCCGGGCTACACTGCGCTCGCCAGCACGCGCTCGCCGTTCGGCGTCCGCCCGGTGCGCTTCGCCGTGCTGTACTTCAACAACAAGGCCTATATCTTCGCCGGCGCGGCCAAGGATGAGCGCAGTCCTTACGCCTACGACGCCGAATTCCTCGACAGCGCGCGCAGCTTCCACGCCCTCACCGCGCAGGAAAGACCGCTCGCCACGGCGCTCAAGCTCGACATCGTGCGCGCCCAACCCAACACCCGCTTTGCCGCGTTGGCGCGCGCATCCGGCATTCCCCATCACGCGGAGGAGCAGTTGCGCCTGCTCAATCAGCTCTATCCGGACGGCGAACCGCGGCCGGGCGATTTAATCAAAACCGTACACTGACCATGTCTCCTACATTGAAGCAGGCCGCGCTCGACTATCACGCGCACCCCACGCCCGGCAAGATTGCGCTCGCCATCACCAAGCCGTGCGCGACGCAAGACGACTTGGCGCTGGCCTACACCCCCGGCGTGGCCGAGCCGGTGCGCGCCATCGCCGCGGATCCGCATAATGCCTACCGTTACACCGCGAAAGGCAATCTGGTGGCCATCGTCACCAACGGCAGCGCTATCCTGGGGCTGGGCAATCTGGGCGCGCTCGCCGCCAAGCCGGTGATGGAGGGCAAGGCGGTGTTGTTTAAAAAGCTCGCCAACATTGACGCCTTCGACATCGAGGTGGACGCGGCGGGACAGGACCTCATAGACACCGTGACGCGCATCGCGCCCACCTTCGGCGGCATCAATCTGGAGGACATCGCCGCGCCGGATTGCTTCGAGATCGAACGGGTGCTGAGCGAGCGCCTCGACATCCCGGTGTTTCACGACGACCAGCACGGCACCGCGGTCATCATCGCGGCGGGCTTGTTGAATGCCCTGGAGCTGCAAGGCAAGCGTCTCCCGGATGTGAAAATTGTCTGCCTGGGCGCGGGCGCGGCGGGCATCGCCTCGATGCGCCTGTTGCTTTCCATGGGCGCGCGCAAAGATCACCTCACCCTGGTGGATCGCGCGGGCGTGATACACGGCGCACGCACCGATCTCAATATATATAAACAAGAATTCGCGCGTGACACACGTGAGCGCACGCTGGCGGACGCGCTGCACGGCGCGGACGTGTTCATCGGCGTGTCCGGCCCCGATCTGGTGACGGCAGACATGTTGCGCGGCATGGCGCGGAAGCCCATTGTGTTCGCGCTGTCCAATCCCGATCCGGAAATCCAGCCCGCGCTGGCGCACCAGACGCGCAAGGATTTAATCCTCGCCACCGGGCGCTCGGATTATCCCAATCAAGTGAACAACGCGCTCGGCTTCCCTTACATCTTCCGCGGCGCACTGGACGCACAGGCGCGGCGCATCACCGAGCCGATGAAGCTCGCCGCCGTGCATGCGCTCGCCCAGCTCGCGCACGAAGCCGTCCCCGCCGAAGTGCTCAAGGCGTACAAGCTCCAGCGCCTGGAATACGGCGCGGACTATATTCTTCCCAAACCTTTCGATCCGCGCCTGCTGGAGCGGGTCGCCCCGGCCGTGGCGCAAGCCGCGCATGACAGCGGCGTGGCGCGCGCCGCGCTGAAACGCTAAACCATGAACGCATTCAAAATCATTTTGGTTATCGCCCTGTTCGCCTATGGCGCGCTCGCCCAAGCCACGTTTAAACCGCGTGAAGAGCGCTGGGCTCAGCAAATTCAAGAATATCTGATGGTGGGCGAGATGCAGTGGCTATTCGACGACGCACAGGGTCCTGCTAGTGTCGCGGGAGGCAGGATGCCGGAGGTGATCCCCGCCGGAAAGTTCTTGAGTATTTACACCGCGCCCGCCGCGGGTAAGGCCAAGGGTGCGG
>JBCKVB010000026.1:0-20427 GCA_038924245.1 Gammaproteobacteria bacterium
CGCCCGCGGGGTGTGCGCGGGACGCTCCCAGGCGCGCCGCCGGATCCTGGCGGTAGAACGCGCGCAACTGGCCATACACGGCGGGATAGCCTCGTTGCACGGCAGCGGGGGTCTCGAAGAACGCTTCGGTCAGGACGGCGAAGAACTCACCGGGAGACTCCGCTGCATAGGGATCAATCTCGGTGTGCTCGCGCTGTTCCACCCGCCGGCGGAAATCCGCATAGGCCGCGCCGAAGGCCTGGCTCCAGGCCTCCAGGCTCATGCCGGCGTGCAGCGGTGGAAACCCGTTCGTGTCGCCGCCGTTCAGCAGGTCGAGCTTGTGGGCAAACTCGTGCATCACCACGTTGAACCCATCCTCCCGCCCGCCATGGGCCACGTCGGCCCAGGACAGTACCACCGGCCCCTGCAGCCAGGCTTCCCCGGCCAGCGGCTCCCGCACCACGTGCACCACCCCGTCGGCGCCGGTGTATTCGTGCTCCGGCACGAACTCGTCGGGGTACACGATCACTTCCACCCACCCGCCGTAGTAGTCCGGATCCAGGTTGAGAATCAGGATGCAGGCCTGCACCGCTATGGCCAGCCGCATTTCCCCGGTGAGCTCCAGCCCTCCCGCGGCGTTAATGCGCTTGTCCGCAAGGAACAAGACCACCCACTGGCGCAAGCGTTCCATTTCCGCGGGATTCAAGTCGCGCAGAAAGCCAAACCGCGCCGTCACCGCCGCCCAGAGCAGGGAATCGAGCTCGGCCTTTTCCAGGGTGCGTTTGCGACGCCAGGCTTTCAGGCGTTTCAGCATGGCCCAGGAGGCGCCGGAAGATGCGCTTGATCCATGGTTATTGAATTAGCAGGCACGCCGGCGCCAGACAGCTTTTTATGCGCGCGTATCAATCCCGCTTCACGGCGAGCCGCTCCACGCGTTGCAGGCCGCGCGGCAGCTTAAGTCCGCGCCGCGCGCTCTCGCCGCGGTAATGTTTAAGGTCATCCTCCTTGAGCGTGAGGTGGCGCGCACCGGCGTACACGGTGAGCGCCGCGCCTTTGGGCAACACCGTGAGCGCCGCGACGAATTCCTCGCGCGTGGCGAGCAGGGCGGAGGGGATGTTGATGAGCTTGATGCCCTTGCCCTTGGCCAGTTGCGGCACATCGCAGAGCGGCGTGATGAGTAGATGCCCCGTGCGCGTGGCGAGCGCGGCACGGTCAGCGGCGAGATCGGTGACCGGCGCGGGCGCGAGCACCTTCGCGCCCTTGGGCACGCTCAACACGCTCTTGCCGGTTTTGTTTTTGGTGATGAGGTCGCTGAATTTGACGATGAAGCCGTAGCCCGCATCGCTGGCGAGAAGATATAAATCATCGGGATTACCCATCAGCACGCCCGCGAAGGTCGCGCCGGGCTGCGTCTGCAAGCGCCCGGTGAGCGGCTCGCCCTGGCCGCGCGCCGAGGGCAGGGTGTGCGCGGGCAGCGCAAAGCTGCGTCCGGTGGAATCAATAAATACCACGAGCTGATTGCTGCACCCTTGCGCCTGCGCCTTGAAGCCGTCACCGGCCTTGTAGGTGAGCGCCGCGCCGTCCGCCTCATGCCCCTTGGCCGCGCGCACCCAGCCCTGTTCGGACAGCACCACCGTCACCGGCTCGGCGGCGATGAGCTCGGTTGCGGAAATCGCCTGCGCCGCCTCGCGCTCCACGATGGGTGAACGGCGCTTGTCGCCGTACCGCTCCGCGCACTCGCTGATCTCCTTGTGCAACAGTTTTTTCATCAGCGCCTTGGAGGCGAGCGTTTTTTCCAGCGCCAAGCGCTCTTCGCCGAGATTTTTCTGCTCGGCCTTGATGGTCATCTCTTCCAGCCTGGCGAGGTGGCGCAGTTTTAATTCCAGAATCGCCTCGGCCTGCGTCTCGCTCAGCTTGAATTTCTGCATGAGCTTTTGCTTCGGCTCATCCTCGCGCCGGATGATGGCGATGATCTCATCAAGATTCAAAAACGCGATACGCAGACCTTCCAGGATAGGCAGCCGCGCCAGCACCTTGTCGAGGCGGAACTGCAAGCGCCGCCGCACTGTCTCGGTGCGGAACAGCAGCCACTCACTCAAAATGCCGAGCAGGTTTTTCACGCGCGGCTTGCCGTCGAGCCCGATCATATTCATATTCACGCGGTAGCTGCGTTCGAGATCGGTGGTGGCGAACAAGTGGTTCATCAATTCATCCACGTCCACGCGGCTGGAACGCGGTACGATGACCAGGCGCGTGGGGTTTTCATGATCCGACTCATCGCGCAGGTCTTCCACCAGGGGAAGTTTCTTGGCGTTCATCTGCTGCGCGATCTGCTCCAGCACCTTGGCGCCGGAGACCTGATAAGGCAGCGCGGTGATGACGATGCCGCCTTCCTCGCGCTCGTAACGCGCGCGCAGGCGGATGGAGCCGTTGCCGGTTTCGTACAGGCGGTGGATTTCCGCGCGCGGCGTGATGATCTCGGCCTCGGTGGGGAAGTCCGGGCCACGTACGTGCTTGCACAAATCCTTCACGCTCGCCTTGGGGTCATCCAGCAGGTGCAGACAGGCGGCGGCGATTTCGCGCGCGTTGTGCGGCGGGATGTCGGTCGCCATGCCCACCGCGATACCGCTCGCGCCGTTCAGCAGCACGTGCGGCAGACGCGCGGGCAGCATCTTCGGCTCTTGCAGCGTGCCGTCGAAGTTCGGCGCCCAGTCCACCGTGCCTTGCTCCAGTTCATCGAGCAAGATCTCGGAAAAGCGCGTCAGGCGCGCCTCGGTGTAGCGCATCGCGGCGAACGAATGCGGGTCATCGGGCGAGCCCCAGTTGCCCTGACCGTCTATCAGCGGATAGCGGTAGGAGAAATCCTGCGCCATCAGCACCATCGCCTCGTAACAGGCGAGATCGCCGTGCGGATGAAACTTGCCCAGCACGTCACCGATCGTGCGCGCGGACTTTTTGTGTTTCGACGCGGCGGACAAGCCGAGCTCCGACATCGCGTAAATGATGCGCCGCTGCACCGGCTTCAGCCCGTCGCCGATGCGCGGCAACGCGCGATCCAGAATCACATACATCGAATAATTCAGATACGCCTTCTCGGTGAATACGGCGAGCGGCAGGCGTTCGGTGTCAGGGTCTTTGAGTGTCGTGGTCATGGGATTGACGTGTAGTTATTGATGAAATTGGCGCGCCCTAGAGGATTCGAACCTCTGACCTTTGGGATCGGAACCCAACGCTCTATCCAACTGAGCTAAGGGCGCAATCTATACAAGCATACCTGCTTAAAGCCACGGCCGTCCAACGTACATAACTATTTGATGGGCGGTTCCTTTCTGCGTAAGGGGCGGATTTACCTGAAATAATGGCCGGACGGCCATTTTGTTCTCTCAGGCACTTGATAATGTCCGGGCTTGTCTCTACAATTAGCACTCACCTCGGTCGAGCGCTAACAATAACCCGGCCGAAGTCTTGAAGAAGCACCCTGCAACTCACACAGTCATTGTTTTATAAGGAGATAACAGATGCAGAAGAGTCGTCCATTGCAAAAGATGCAGAAGATTCGTCCATTGCATGATCGTGTCGTGGTGCGCCGTCTGGAGGAGGAGCGTACTACCTTGGGTGGTATCGTGATTCCGGAGACCGCCGCGGAGAAGCCGAGCAAGGGCGAGATTATCGCCGTCGGCAACGGCAAGATTCTGGAAAACGGCACGGTGCGCCCGCTGGATGTCAAGGTCGGCGACCAGGTGTTGTTCGGCAAATACTCCGGCACCGAGATCAAGCTCGATGGCCAGGAGGTTGTCGTGATGCGTGAAGACGACATCATGGCGGTGTTGCAGTAACCCACCCCGATTCATTAATTATTGATAGAGGATTTTAGCCATGCCAGCAAAAGACGTTAAATTCGGATACGACGCGCGCAGCCGCATGGCCAGGGGTGTGAACATCCTGGCCGACGCCGTGAAGGTGACCTTAGGCCCGCGCGGACGCAATGTGGTGTTGGACTCGGCGTACGGCGCCCCCACCGTGACCAAGGACGGCGTGTCGGTCGCCAAGGGCATTGAGCTCAAGGACAAGTTTGAGAACATGGGCGCGCAGATGGTGAAAGAGGTCGCCTCCAGGACCTCCGACGACGCCGGCGATGGCACCACCACCGCCACGGTGTTGGCCCAGATCATCCTTGCGGAAGGCCTGAAGGCGGTCGCCTCCGGCATGAACCCGATGGACTTGAAGCGCGGCATAGACAAGGCCGTGGTCGCGGCGGTGGAGGAGTTGAAGAAGCTCTCCAAACCATGCACCACTGACAAGGCCATCGCACAGGTTGGTTCCATTTCGGCCAATGCTGACCAGACCATCGGCGACAAGATCGCCGAGGCGATGCGCAAGGTCGGCAAGGAAGGCGTGATCACCGTAGAAGAAGGCAAAGGTCTCGAGATGGAGCTGGAGGTGGTGGAAGGCATGCAGTTCGACCGCGGCTATCTTTCCCCGTATTTCGTCAACAACCAGCAGACCATGACCTGCGATCTGGAGAACCCCTACATCCTGATCTACGACAAGAAGATTTCCAACATCCGCGAGATGCTTCCGGTGCTGGAGGCTGTCGCCAAGGCAGGTCGTCAGTTGCTCATTATCTCCGAGGACGTGGAAGGCGAGGCGTTGGCCACCCTGGTGGTGAACAATCTGCGCGGCGTGGTGAAGTGCTGCGCGGTGAAGGCGCCGGGCTTCGGCGAGCGGCGCAAGGCGATGCAGGATGACCTCGCGGTGCTCACCGGCGGCAAGCTGATCGCCGAGGATTTGGGCCTGAGCCTGGAGAAGGTGACGCTGAGTGATCTCGGTAACGCCAAGCGCGTGAGCATTTCCAAGGAGTACACCACCATCATTGACGGCGTGGGTAAGTCTACCGACATCCATGCGCGCGTGAAGATGATTCGTGCCCAGATCGAAGAGGCGACTTCCGATTACGACAAGGAAAAGCTGCAAGAGCGCGTGGCGAAACTCGCCGGCGGTGTGGCGCTGATCAAGGTCGGCGCCGGTTCCGAGATCGAGATGAAGGAAAAGAAGGCGCGCGTGGAAGATGCATTGCACGCCACCCGTGCGGCGGTCGAGGAAGGCGTGGTGCCGGGCGGCGGTGTGGCCCTGGTGCGCGTGCGCAAAGCCATCGGCAAGCTCAAGGGCGATAACGAAGACCAGACCGTGGGTATCAACATCGCGCTGCGCGCGATGGAAGAGCCGCTGCGCCAGATCGTACAAAACGCCGGCGCGGAAGGCTCGGTGGTGCTGAACAAGGTCGCCGAGGGCACGGGTAACTTCGGTTACAACGCCGCCACCGGCGAATACGGCGACATGATCGCCATGGGTATTCTCGACCCGACCAAGGTGACGCGCATCGCGCTGCAAAACGCGGCATCCGTGGCCGGCCTGATGATCACCACCGAGGCCATGATCGCGGAACTGCAGAGCGACGAGAAGCCGGTACGCGACATGGTTGATCCCGGCGGCATGTTTTAAGCCATTTAAAAGAGTTGTTTGCACCCCTGGGTTTCTCAGAGACGAAAAACAAAAAATGTGATTTTTGTTTTTCTTCGTTTCTCAAACACTTACGTGTTTGAGAAACGGCGGTGCATCCATGCACCGCAAGGAACCTCTGATTAATCAGAGGTTCCTTAAAGCCCTGTCTGGAAACAGATAGGGCTTTTTTTTGCGCGGGATTCGGTAAGATGGGTGGATGAACGCTTCGTTTGGCTCATTGGCCCACGCCTCGCCGCTGTTACAGGAGGCATTAGAGCGCGACTGGAACGCATTTTTGGACAGCGGTGCTCGCCGGCAGCTACCTGCACCTTCCGACCCCGGGCTGATTGCTGGGCTCAAGCATGTTTTCGCCTGCAGCGAGTTCGCCGCGCGCACCTGTATCCGCGACCCCGAACTGCTACACGAGCTGGTGCAGAGCGGCGACTTGCACGGGGTCTATCCCGCAAGGCGGTATCAAGACAAACTTCAGTTCCTGCTTGAAAAAGTTGCTGATGAAGACGAACTGGGCGCGCGGCTGCGGCAATTTCGCAGGCGTGAAATGCTGCGCATCGCGTTTCGGGATTTGGCGGGCTGGGCGGAACTGGACGAAACCCTGAGCGACTTGTCGCGCCTGGCTGAGGCGTGCGTGGATGAGACGCTCAAGCATTTGCATCATAGGCATTCTGGACAATACGGCCCGCCTGTCAGCCAGGCGGGTGCGCCGCAAGCGCTGGTGGTGCTGGGCATGGGCAAGCTGGGCGGAGGGGAGCTTAATTTTTCCTCGGATATTGACCTCATCCTGTGTTACCCGGAAGACGGGAGCACGCGCGGCGCGCATTCCATCAGCAACGAGGAATATTTCACGCGCCTCGCGCAACGCCTGATTCACGCGCTCGATGCGCCGACCGGGGAAGGCTTCGTGTTCCGCGTGGATACGCGCCTGCGTCCGTTCGGCGAGAGCGGGCCGCTGGTGGCGAGCTTCGAGGCGATGGAAGATTACTACCAGACGCACGGGCGCGAATGGGAGCGCTATGCGCTGATCAAGGCGCGCGTCATCGCGGGCGACCGCGCCGCGGGCGCGCGCTTGCTGCAAAGCCTGCAGCCGTTCGTGTACCGCCGTTATCTGGATTTCGGCGCCTTCGAGTCGCTGCGCGAGATGAAGCGCCTCATCGCGCGGGAGGTGGCGCGCAAAAACATGAGCGGCAACATCAAGCTGGGGCCGGGCGGCATACGCGAAGTGGAGTTCATCTGTCAGGCGCTGCAACTGGCGCGCGGCGGACGCACGGCCGAACTGCGCGCGCCGTCCACTTTACAGGTGTTGGAGCGGTTGCGGGTGCTTGGGCTTTTGCCCGATTACGCCGTGACGGAATTGCGCGCCGCCTATGTGTTTCTGCGCCGCGCGGAAAATCACCTGCAGGAAATCAACGACGCGCAAACCCACGCCTTGCCGCAAGATGAGCTGACGCGTGCGCGCCTGGCCTTTTCCATCGGCTATGCGGATTGGGAAGCGTTTTTAGTAGCGCTGACCAGACTGCGCGCGTGTGTGCAAGGCCATTTCGATCAGGTGTTTTCCGCGCCGCAACTCGCTGCCGGGGAAGATACAGAGTCCGCGCAACGTATCTGGTACGGAGACATGGAGCCAGACGATGCGCTGGCTTACTTGCGCGAGCAGAGTTACGCCGACCCCGCTGAAGCGCTACGCCGCCTCGCGCTGCTGCGCGAGGGCTTCACCTATCGCGCCCTGAGCGACACCGGGCGCAAGCGTCTCGACCGGCTCATGCCGCTGCTCATCAATGCGGTGACCGCCCTGCCGCAGGAAACCGGACGCGGCACGGCCCTGGTGCGCGTGCTCAATGTAATAGAAAGCATCGCGCGGCGCAGTACCTATATCGCGCTGCTTGGGGAGCATCCGCGCGCGCTGTCGCAACTGGTGCGGCTTTGCGCCGTGAGCCCCTGGATCGCCTCCGAGCTGGCGCGTCATCCAGTGCTGCTGGATGAACTGCTCGATGCGCGCGCCCTGTATGAGCCGGTACAGGCGGCGCAGCTTGGCCAGGAGTTACGCGCCGTGCTGGCCGGGATAGCGGAGACCGATCTCGAACAGCGCATGGACCGGTTGCGCCAGTTCAAGCAGGCGCAAGTGCTGCATACCGCGGCGGCGGACAGCGCCGGAAAACTGGACGCCGCGGCGGTGAGCGCGCAGTTGAGTACTATCGCCGAAGTGTCGCTCGACGCCGCGCTCGACATGGCGTGGGGCGAGACGCTGAAGAAGTACGCCGCGCCCAAGGTGACTGATTTTGTCATCGCGGGGTACGGCAAGCTGGGCGCGTGTGAACTCAACTATGCCTCCGACCTGGATTTAATCTTTCTTTATGACGCCGTGGAACAGAATGGGGAAGACAGCGGCGCATTTTTCGCGCGCCTGGCGCAGCGCATCATCCGCATCCTCAACGCGCACACCGCGGCGGGCGTGCTGTACGAGGTGGACGTGCGCCTGCGTCCGGATGGGGCATCAGGTTTGCTGGTGAGCAGCTATGCGGCCTTCAGCGAGTATCAACGCGGCCGCGCCTGGACCTGGGAGCATCAGGCCTTGGTGCGCGCGCGCGTCGTGGCGCAGCACGGCGGCGGGAGACTGGCGCAGCGCTTTGACGCGCTGCGCGCGGAGGTTCTGGGCCAGGCGCGCGATCTGGACGCATTGCGCCGCGAGGTGCGCGACATGCGCGAACGCATGCGTGCGCAGCTCGGCAACCGCGACCCCGCGCTGTTTGATCTGAAACAGGACGCGGGCGGCATCGCCGACATCGAGTTCATGACGCAGTACGGCGTGCTGGCCTGGGCGCATGCCCATGCGGATTTACTGGACGTAAGGCCGGTGACCGGTCTCCTGGAGGCGTTTGCGCGCCACCAACTGATCGCGGCGCGCGATGCGCTGCGGCTGCGCGAGATTTATGACCGTTACCGTACCGAGGTGAACCGCTGCGCCCTGCAGCAGCGTCCGGTGCGCGTTCCCGCGCCGCCGTTCGCCGCCGAGCGCGCCGAGGTGACGCGGATATGGAATGCGCTGCTTGGGGAGTCCAGGACTCAATCCGATTCGACTAAACCCGCCGGGTGAGGCAAAATAATGGGTATACACGTGTGGCTGTAAAGCACTTTTAAGGAGAAGTTGGCATGACGACGATGGACGACCGCGATGGCGTCATCTGGTTTGACGGAAAAATGGTGCCGTGGCGCGAGGCCAAGGTGCACGTGCTCACGCACACCCTGCACTACGGCATGGGGGTATTCGAGGGTATACGCGCCTATGAGTGCGAGAAAGGCACGGCGATTTTCCGTCTGGATGCGCACATTGATCGCCTGTTCCGTTCCGCGCACATCCTCGGTATACCGATGCCGTATGACAAGGCCACCCTGCACGCGGCATGCCGCGCCGCGGTGCGCGAGAATAATTTGAAATCCGCCTATATCCGCCCCATGTGTTTTTACGGCTCGGAAGGCATGGGTCTGCGCGCGGACAACCTCAAGGTGCACGCCATCATCGCGGCCTGGACCTGGGGTTCGTATCTGGGCGCGGAGGGCATGGAGAAGGGCATCCGCATCAAGACCTCCTCGTTCACGCGCCATCACGTGAATATCACCATGTGCAAGGCCAAGGCCAACGGCAATTACATGAACTCCATGCTCGCGCTGCGTGAGGCGCTCGCGTGCGGTTTCGACGAGGCGCTGCTGCTCGACGTCGAAGGCTACGTGACCGAAGGCAGCGGCGAGAACATCTTCATCGTGCGCGATGGCGTGATCCACACACCCGATCTGACCTCGGCGCTCGAGGGCATCACGCGCGACACCATCTTCAAGCTCGCCGCCGAGCTGGGCATCGAGGTGCGCGAAAAGCGCATCACGCGCGACGAGGTGTACATCGCGGACGAGGCGTTTTTCACCGGCACCGCGGCGGAGGTGACGCCGATCCGCGAACTGGACGGCAGAAAAATCGGCAACGGCGGTCGCGGCGCGCTCACCGAGCAGTTGCAGACGCTCTACTTCGATCAGGTGCACGGGCGGCGCAAGCAGTACCCCGAATGGCTGACGTGGGTATAAGAATGCAAGCGCCAATGAAGAACGACGATAAATCCCGGTACTCGGAACCCAACGCGCAAAATCTCTACCGGGTGACGCGCGCCGATCTCCCCCTGCATTGCCCGATGGAGAGCATGAGCCTGTGGAACTCGCACCCGCGCGTGTATCTGCCCATCGAGGCCACCGGCAAGGCCAAGTGTCCGTATTGCGGCGCGGATTACGTACTGAAGGATTAGTTTCGGGGAGTGGCCAAGGCGAAGCTTATTGTGTGGCGCATCAGCGACGGCAAGCGCGGCCATGACAATCAAAGCCTCGGCCTGACGGAGGCCCTGGAAAACCACGTTCCCGTTGCGGCATACACCCTGCCCGCACTACCCGCCCTGCGTGCCTTGGTATACTGGCTGGCGGGGAGCTTCCCGCCAGCCCGGGGGCTGCCCGACCCCGATCTGTTGCTGGGCGCGGGGCATGCCACGCATCTGACTCTGCTTGCCGCGCGCCGCGCGCGCGGCGGGCGCGCAGTGGTGCTCATGAAGCCCAGTTTGCCGCTGAGGTTCTTCGATCTGTGCATTATCCCGCAGCATGACGCAATTGCGCCCTCCGGGCGGGTGCTGGTCACGCGCGGAGCGCTGAACCGCATCCGTCCTGCGGACGAGAAGGATACGCGGCGCGGCCTGATTCTGCTTGGCGGCCCTTCGCGGCACTGTGCCTGGTCGGATGAATCCGTGCTGCAGCAGGTGCGCGCCATCGCCGAATGCGAGCACGAGACATACTGGTGTATTGCAACCTCGCGCCGCACCCCCAACTCCACCTTGGACAGGCTGTGCGAACTCAGCCTGGATAATGTCGAGATCGTTGCAGAGCAAGACACCGGCGCCAGGTGGCTGCCGGAAAAACTCGCGCGCGCCACGCAGGTATGGGTGACGGAGGACAGCGCCTCGATGCTGTACGAGGCGCTGACCGCGAACGCCGCGACCGGCGTACTGCCGGTGCCCGCCCAAGGCGGGTCGCGCATCGCGCGCGGCGTTGCCGCGCTGGCGCGTGACGGGCTGGTCACGCGCTTCGCCGACTGGCAGCGCGGCAAGGCGCTCGCGCCGCCCGCGCAACCGTTCAACGAAGCGGCGCGCGCCGCCGCCTGGATCAGCGAGCAATGGCTAAAAAACTGACCGTGGTGCAAGTGCTGCCAGCGCTGGAGAGCGGCGGCGTGGAGAAGGGTACGCTCGAAGTCGGGCGCTATCTCGCGCAGAACGGCCACCGCTCGATCGTAATTTCGGGCGGCGGGCGCATGGTGCCGGAGTTGCTCGCTGCGGGTGCGCAGCATATCGTCTGGCCTATCGGCAAAAAATCCCTGTCCACGCTGCTGCTGGTTCCGCGTTTGCGCAGGCTGCTTATCGAAGAACGCGTGGATATTCTGCACGCGCACTCGCGGCTGCCGGCCTGGCTCGCCTGGCTCGCCTGGCGCGGCATGAATAGTGTAACGCGCCCGCACTTTGTGACCACGGTGCATGGGCTGTATTCGGTGAATCGCTACAGCGCCGTGATGACGCGCGGTGAACGGGTCATCGCGGTGTCGGAGACGGTACGGCGTCACACTCTGCAAAATTATCCTCGCGTGGTGCCGGATAACATACGGCTGATTTACTGCGGCGTAGACGCGCGTGAATTTCCGTATGGATACCGCCCCGGCGAGCCGTGGCTGCGCGCCTGGTACGAACACTATCCGCAGTTGCGGGGTAAATTCGTCATCACCTTGCCGGGGCGTTTGACGCGCTTGAAGGGTCATGCTGACTTTATCGAATTAATGACGCGCCTGAGGGATTACGACATTGCAGCGCATGGTTTGATTGTGGGCGGGGTGGATGAGCGTCGCAAGGCCTACGCCGAGGAAATCATGCGTTTGGTACGGCAACGCCGTCTGGACAACGTCACGTTCACCGGACAGCACGCCGACATGCGCGAGATCTATGCGGTGTCTGACGTGGTGTTGTCATTGTCTTCACAGCCAGAGTCGTTTGGCCTTACTGTCCTGGAGGCGCTAAGCGTGGGCAGGGCCGTTGTGGGTTATGATCACGGCGGCGTCGGAGAGATACTGGAGAAAGTATTTCCGGAGGGGCGTGTGGCAGTGGGCGACGTTGCGATGGCCGCACAGCGGGTGGCCGAATTTATCACCGCGCCGCCACAGGTGCTGCTAGTTCAGCCGTACACGCTGGCAAAGATGCTGGAGTATACTCTGGCCCTGTATCAGGATCTCGCCGGGGGCGCGGGGTATCAAGGGGGTCGTTCCATATGAACTGGTTTCAAGTGAACAACATCCCAAACTTAGTCCGCGACAACTGGCGTTGGCTGCTGGTGCTGTCGGTGTTGGCTTTGTTCATCAGCAAGTCTCTGTATCACGTGCCGCTGATCGCCATGGCCGTGTTGGGTCTGATCTATGCGGTGCGCGATCCGCGTCTGATCGCCCGCGATCCTTCGGCGCGTCTCATCGCTGCGATCTTTATCGCGCTGTGGCTCCCGCAGTTACTGGCTCTGCCAGACGCAGTTGCGCCAGCGGAAAGCTTCCGCAAAACCTCGATGTACATTTTTTACCCGCTGGCGGTCTTGTTTATGTATCAAGCACTGTCAAAAAATGATCACCTCGATCGCCTGATGGTCGGTATTGTGGCTCTTGTTTTGCTTTGGAGCATAGATGTTTTGGCTGGTACGCTCGGATTGACGAAGATATATGAATCCAACAGTGTTGTTGGTATATTGTTCTCCAAACTGCGGGTTGGCCACATTCTTGCCGTCTTATCACCACTGGTGTTTGAGTTCGTCCGCCAGCAGCACGCACGCCAGCCTTGGGTGTGGTTATTATTGCCGCTCCTTATCGCAGTGATCCTGATTTCCGGGCGGCGTGTGGCGTGGATAATCCTGATGTTGTCAAGTTGCGCGTATCTCATCTATCTCGCCCGAACTACCTCGAGACCAAGGTGGGGACGGCTTGCTTTACCAGTGCTGTGTACGCTTGTCCTGACAGCCCTGCTGTATTGGCGATACGAGCCGCTGCAGGAAAGAATGCATCAAACGATAGGGGTATTTAGCAATAATATCGAAGACATAGACCGCGCCACATCGCGCAGGGTGGATATATGGATTAACGCCTATACCATGGCAAAAGCAAACTGGCTGAATGGCATCGGAGTGCGCGGTTTTCGTTATGTGTATGTCGACTATGCGACGGCAGATAATTTCTGGATCCAGCAAGGGCTCAAAACGAGTGGGTACACTCACGTAACACACCCACATCAGTTTGTCCTGGAGATCGCGGCCGAAACGGGATTGATCGGTCTACTAGGGTATCTGCTGGTATGGTGGCTGCTCTGGCGCGCGCTAAAGGGGGTAAACTTTCAGCGACAGCCCTGGGCCTGGCCCTGTGCGATTGCCCTCGGCCTGGCTCTGTTTCCGCTCAACGCGCATTCCGCGTTTTATGGCTCCTACTGGTCGGCGATGTCTTGGTGGTTGATCGGGCTGACTGCAGGGGCGCTGCGAAAGCCTTGCAGATATTAGCAATCAAGGTTTGGCGCACTGAGCGACGTATTGATCGCAATGGCGCTTCTGTGCCTTATCAAAGGAAAAGTGGCGGTGGGCGACATTGCGGCGCTTACCTGGTGGATTGCCGGTTTCGCGCGCAACCCAAGGGCGGTGCTCGCCGCCCATCTTTTTCCTTGCAAACCATGCTCGATGAGACGCTTGCGTTGTATCAAGAGATGACGTCATGTTGAAATGGCTATCAGGCAGTGTTCGTTCATCAACCCGATCAAGCAACGGCTTCCGGGAACTGGAAAGGTCCAGCACAGGTGATCTCTTATACACTCGACCATATCTGCGCTAAATACCATGATTCTAGGCAAAAAGTATTTCCCTATGTTAAATAAAATCGCACACTACATCCGACGGTTTTACTATAATCGCACCAGAAAGCTACTTCCATCGTACTCTGGCGGTCACGCCGCTTGCGGCCAGGATATATTTGTAGCTTCCCTTCTGAATAATAAACGGAACGGAACATTCGTTGATATTGGAGCGAATGACGGGGTTACTATTAGCAACACCCTCTACTTTGAAAAAGAGCTTGGTTGGAATGGGCTAGCAGTTGAGCCTCTGCCTAGCATATACGCGAAGCTTCAGCAGGCTAGAAGCTGCAAAACTCTCAATGCGTGTATTTCCAAGGAACGCGGCAAGGCCAGCTTTATTGAGCTTGAAGGTGCCCCGAATATGCTCAGCACCCTTGAGTCCAACTTTAGTGGATTGACGAAGAGAAGAATAAATAACAACGCCAAGCGTCATAATGCGAAGCTGACGAAAATTGATGTCGAATGCCTCCCGTTTTCCGAGGCAATGGAGATGTTTTCTATTAAGAATATTGACTTTCTGAGCATTGACACTGAGGGCGGAGAACTTGAAATTTTAAAAAGTATTGATTTCTCAAAACACCCTACAAAAGTAATATCAGTAGAAAATAATTACTTCAAAAACGACATATATAAATACCTTGAATCCAAAGGATTTTCCTACGTAGGGACTTTCAAGATAGACGAGATTTACATCCATAAAACTTTTACTCAAAATGGAGGTCGAGGGGTATGAAGGTAAAGTCTTTGATGGGTTCACTTTAGTCCATGATTGATTTGAGCCACAACAAGTGTTGTGATCGAAATTGCTTTGGAACGGTTTGCGCATGAAAACATCATTGGAATGGAAAAAGCTGTTGTATCTGCCGCTCATCTACAGGAGGCATGGCAGCCGGAAGCCCGGGATGATCACCCTGCCTGGTTCGACGCACAAGGTGGTTATCAATCCGGCTGATGACAGAGCATATAAGAAGCTCGTTATTGATACGGCAAGGAAAAGAATATCCACGCCGATGCTTTTCTGGCGTGATCATGCGGCGTATTTAACAAATCCATTATGCATGGACATCGGCGCCAATTACGGAGAATGCATGGCATACGCTGAATACAAGGATGCATATTGCGTCGCGATAGAAGCCAACCCGGGCCTGCTTGCCTATCTCGAACAGACAAGGCAATTGCACCCCGACTCAAAAAACATCTCGATAGAAAGTTGCCTGATGGGTGATGTGGATGATGTTGGCGTAGAGTTTTATTATTCTGAAAAATGGACGGGTGGCGGTAGTGCTGTTTTATCCGTGAGGCATAACCGCAAGGCACAGGTGATCTCTCATACACTCGACCAACTCTGCGCTAAGTACCATGATGCCAGGCATAAAGCTCTTTTGCTCAAAATGGATGTCGAGGGGTATGAAGGTAAAGTCTTTGATGGGTTCACGAACATTGATAGGTGGCCGAACATAGCCGGGATAATGGAGTTCGACTCTAACACCCTGCTCATGGCCGGCACGAACCCGCGCGCACTGTTCGACTCGCTGGCTGATCGATTTGCCATGTTTCTAACATTCCGAAGATGTCGAAATTTGAAAAAGCTGAATTCCTGGCAGGAACATGAGGCTCATTACAAAAATGGCGGCATCCATTGCGATATCGCCTTTTTCTCGAGCGATACCATGATCTCACCAAGATGGACCATCTTGGATCAATCAAGTCATCAGACATGAAGCAGGTTCTTTGTATGAAATGGGGCGAGAAATATCCCGCCGACTACGTCAACAAACTATATGGAATGGTGTCCAAGCATCTTTCGGGCGATTTTCGCTTTGTCTGCCTCACCGATAACAGCGCAGGTATCCGCAAAGAAGTTGAATGCCTGGACTGCCCCAGCGTCCCGATTCCCGCCCCCTACTGTAACCTCGGCTGGCGGAAGATTTCATTGTGGGCGGAACGCCCGCCAAGAATGGAAGGTGACTGGTTGTACCTGGACCTGGACGTCGTCATCACGGGCCGGTTAGACGAATTCTTTGAGTACCAGCCGGACAAAACCTTCGTCGTAATGCAAAACTGGACGCAGCCCGGTAAACGCATAGGCAACACCTCGGTTTACCGCTTCAGGATAGGCAGCCACCCTTATTTGCTGCATAACCTTGCTCACAACCACTCAGATATCTTCAAGAAATTCAGAAATTCACAGACCTATATATCCAGAACCATCAACGACATCGCTTTTTGGCCGGACGACTGGTGTGTCCTGTTCAAGGTACAATGCGTACCGCCGATGCCGTCGCGCTGGTGGAAAACACCCGTGCTGCCCAAGCATGCCAGAGTCGTTGCATTTCCAGGCGTACCTAACCCGCATGAGGCCGTTGTGGGGCTATGGCCGGCCAAATGGTATAAGGCCTTCTACAAACATATCAGACCTGCATCCTGGATAAACGACTACTGGCGCGAGTAGGCCGCGATTCTGCGTTGCCCGTAGCGCTTGCAAAACCCACCAAACAAGCGCCCGCCCCCACCCATGATTACCGTCAAAGTATTAAGCAAAGTCCAGTCGCGCGAATGGCTGCACCAATTGCCCGGTGGCGTGCCCGTATGGGGGCACTGCGAGTTCGTATTCGATCCCAGCGCCCGCGAGTACGATTGGCTGGTGGTGTACGATGATCTGCCCGCCCGCCGGGGCGAGCGCCCCGCGTTGCGGGAAGAGCCGCTGGCCTGCCCGCGGGAACACACGATGCTGGTGACTGCCGAGCCGTCGTCGATCAAGGTCTACGGCAACGACTATGCCGCGCAGTTCGGCTGCGTGCTCACTTCCCAGGAAGCCTGGGCGCTACCCCATCGGGACAGGATCTATTCGCAGCCGGCGTTGCGCTGGTTCTACGGTGTGGGCGCCCGCCATGAGATTCCCTACGACCAGATGGCCGCCGCCACGCATATCGAGAAGACCAGGACGATCTCCATGGTCTTCTCCGGTAAGAAGCAATGGCACACCTTGCACAGCAAACGCTTCAGGTTCATGCAGGGCATCATCAACGCCCTGCCGGAACTGGAAGTCTATGGGCGTGGGGCTCGGCCGCTGGATGACAAAGCCGAAGCGCTCGACGCTTACCGCTACCATATCGCCATTGAAAACCATATCGGGATGCATCACTGGACCGAAAAAATCGCCGATGCATTCCTGGGGTTCACGCTGCCCTTCTATTGCGGATGCCCAAACGCGGCAGACTACTTCCCGGCGGAGAGCTTCATCCAGATCGACATCGAAGATCTCGACCGGTCGCTGGACACCATGGTCCGCGCCATTGAGAACAATGAATACGAAAAACGGCTGCCATACATCGTCGAGGCGCGCCGGCGGGTCCTCGAAGAGTACAACTTCTTCGCCGTGATAACCCGGGAGATCAGCAAGCGGCATCGACCCGTCGAGGCCCAAGGCGAGCCCGGTGTGCTGCTCTCGCGCCACGCCCTGAGGAGGAAATATCCGCTGCTGGGACTGAAGAATATCCACGAAAAGGCACGCGCCAGGGCCATCCATGCGATGATGCGGAAGCGGTGACGCCGTTGGTCACGCCCGCATCATGTCCGCACGATCTCGGGAACGGCTCGTAGCCGCCCTTGACAAAATTGTCTGCGGTTGACAAGTTTTTTTCGTTCAGGGAGACTCTTGGTCTCCAGAACCTGGAGGCAATTTAGCGAGGGGGTTGCCGTCTATGCAGGAGCGGATGCAAGGAGAGGGGGGCCAAACCCTGAAGCTGAGCGGGTTGACGCCCTTCGGTAGCGGTGGCAAGCGTGATTGCTTCGTCCATCCCGAGGTCAAGGGGCTGTGTGTCAAGGTTGCACGCGTGGGTCGTGAACCCGATTCGCTTTATCGTAAGGCGCCTTGGCTGAGGCGTTGGCATAAGGGAGTTCACGGTTTCGACGAAAATCACCAAGACTATCAAGCGCTACAGGCCTTGGAGTCTTTAGGCGACCCCAGCGTATGGAATCACTTGCCACGGTGCTTCGGCTGGATAGACACGGATCGTGGTAGAGGTCTTGTCATTGAATTGCTGCGCGACGCCGATGGGCTCATTTCGCGCAGTTTTCTTGATTATCTATGGACTGAGGGCTACGACGAGAGGGCTCAGACCGCGGTAGAAGAGTTCGCTGAGTTTTGGCAGTCTCATGCCATTCCATCGCGAAGCCTCCTTCTTGACAACATCGTTGCACAGGTCCGTGGCAATGGAACCATGCGCCTGGTTTTGATCGACGGATTGGGCGACAACGAATTCATCCCTCTCTCCGGATGGTGGCGACGGTATGCCCTAATTCGCTCCCATCGGAGGGTTGTGAGGTTGCGGGGCGAAATCGCCATTTTGCCGGAACGAAAGCGGAAAGGGGACGGCCCCGGACCCCAGGGCTTCTTACGCAGCCGAAATTGAACAGTAAGGGCTCCGCAGCCGCTCCCGGATGTGCCAGCTGCTCTCGCGCCACGCCCTGAGGAGGAAATATCCGCTGCTGGGACTGAAGAATATCCACGAAAAGGCACGCGCCAGGGCCATCCATGCGATGATGCGGAAGCGATGACGCCGTTGGTCACGCCCGCATCATGTCCGGACGATCTCGGGAACGGCTCGTAGCCGCCCTTGACAAAATTGTCTGCGGTTGACAAGTTTTTTCGTTCAGGGAGACTCTTGTGGTCTCCGGAACCTGGAGGCAATTTAGCGAGGGGGTTGCCGTCTATGCAGGAGCGGATGCAAGGAGAGGGGGGCCAAACCCTGAAGCTGAGCGGGTTGACGCCCTTCGGTAGCGGCAGCAACCGTGATTGCTTCGTCCATCCCGAGGTCAAGGGGCTGTGTGTCAAGGTTGCATGCGTGGGTCGTGAACCCGATTCGCTTTATCGTAAGGCGCCTTGGCTGAAGCGTTGGCACAGGGGGGTTCACGGTTTCGACGAAAATCACCAAGACTATCAAGCGCTACAGGCCTTGGAGTCTTTAGGCGACCCCAGCGTATGGAATCACTTGCCACGGTGCTTCGGCTGGATAGACACGGATCGTGGTAGAGGTCTTGTCATTGAATTGCTGCGCGACGCCGATGGGCTCATTTCGCGCAGTTTTCTTGATTATCTATGGACTGAGGGCTACGACGAGAGGGCTCAGACCGCGGTAGAAGAGTTCGCTGAGTTTTGGCAGTCTCATGCCATTCCATCGCTAAAACTACGCCTTCACAACATCGTTGCACAGGTCCGTGGCAATGGAACCATGCGCCTGGTTTTGATCGACGGATTGGGCCGCGCCGAATTCATCCCTCTCTCCGGATGGTGGCGACGGTATGCCCTAATTCGCTCCCATCGGAGGGTTGTGAGGTTGCGGGGCGAAATCGCCATTTTGCCGGAACGAAAGCGGAAAGGGGACGGCCCCGGACCCCGGGGCTTCTTACGCAGCCGAAATTGAACAGTAAGGGCTCCGTAGCGTTGCCGAGACTGCTGACGGGCATAGTGGTTCCCCCTGATTCTCGTCCCCATTATTATTGGCGAACATCTCCGCCCAAAGCGCCGGATCAAGGGTGTTTCCATGTATCCCCGCTGCATCATCATAGAAAACTCCGAGCAACGCCGCCGGTCCGATTTGCTCGCCTTGATGGTATCGAAGGCTATCGCCTGCATGGCCGGTACAAGATGAATTTTATCTTCGTGCTGGAAGATCCACAATTGCGTGTCTGAAAGGACGTGGAATACGGTGAACACGCCAGCACATCATCAGAATGCAGCGTATGTCGTCACCTGCGGTAAGGCTCGCATACCGTTCAGCGGGCGTACACGTTACGCTCGCCAGCCGGGCGGGTCTTGAAACGCCGGTGCGCCCACAGATATTGCTCCGGCGCGCGGCGGATCTGTTGTTCGATGAGTTGATTGATGCGCAGGGTATCGGCCTCGACATCCTCGCTGGGGAAATCATCCAGCGCCGGCAGCAGCGTGAGCGCGTAGCCCTGCGCGCCCGGCAGGCGGTGCTGGAAGAAGGGTACCACCGGCGCGCCGGACAGTCGCGCGAGGCGCGCGGTGGAGGTATTGGTCGCGGCGGGCACGCCGAAGAAGGGCACGAAGATACTGTGCTTCCTGCCATAATTCTGGTCCGGCGCATACCACACCGGCAGACCCATTTTTAAACTGTTGAGGAAGGCGCGCACATCGCCGCGCGGAATGGCATATTCACAGCGCCTTTCGCGCGCGCGCCGCATCACGGCCTCGAACAACGGATTTTTGTGTTTGCGGTACATGGCGTGAAACAACGTGTGCATGGCGAGTAAATGGGCGCCGATCTCCAACGTGGTGAAATGAGCGGAGAGCAGAATTACCCCTTTACCCATCTTCTTCGCCCGCTCCAGATGTTCCAGGCCTTCGATGCGCGCCAGGCGGCGCAATTTTTTGTCCGGCGTCCACCAACTCATGGCCGTTTCCACGGCGCCCATGCCGAGGGAGCTAAAATGGCGGCGCAGCAGGGTTGCGCGCTCGGGTCCGCTGAGTTCCGGAAAGCATGAGCGCAGGTTGACCGCGGCAATGTGCCTGCGCCACGGCGAGGCGTGATACATGATGCGGCCGAGGATGTTCCCGATCGCACGCTGCGCGCGATAAGGCAGTTGCGCGATGAGCCACATTATTCCCAGCAGCAGCCAGGTAAGCCAGAAACGCGGGGCGAGAAAACGCCGATGCAGGAGTGAGGATCGAATCGTGCGCTGAACTTCCACGGCGCTGATTTTAACGCGCGCGGTGTCTCCAGCACAAATCCAATCCAGACGGTCCGTGCTCCGTGCCGTCACCAGGCCCTGTGGTATTATGGAGCGCATGACAATGCCTATCCCTTCCTTTGGCCGGATACGCCTGTTGGTGGCCGGCGATGTCATGTTGGACCGTTACCGGTGGGGTGAAGCCAGGGGCGTGCGCGCCTGCCCGGGTTGGTCAATAAGGCGCCGCCCCACCTAGCCCGCCGGATGAGACGGCTTTATACGCTGCTGCTGT
>JBCKVB010000027.1:0-19661 GCA_038924245.1 Gammaproteobacteria bacterium
TGAAAGAGATCGGCGAACACTTTGGACTGCATTATTCGAGGGTGAGCCGAATTGTTGGTGGGCAGCGTGAGGCAAAAGGCAAGACCTGACCCCGTGACGCGCTTACTAATTCGCGTGACGCTAATTCGGACGCTAATTAAATTTGTTCGACTTTTAACCGGACAGTACTGATTATTGATATTGATGCAGCAATACATGAAGAAAAAAATAATTTCCGTCGAGGAATTGCGATTGGGCATGTACGTGTCCGAGCTGGATCGTCCGTGGCTAGGCACACCGTTCCTGTTTCAGGGCTTTCCGATCACGTCTTGGGAACAGATCGAAGAACTGAAAAAGCACAGTCGCACCGTATTTATCGATATCGAGCGCGATGTGTCGAATGAAGACCCGCGCAACCCGGACAGCGTACTGACACGTGGATCGGTGGTCTACCGGGAAGTCACACCGGTCGAAAAGGAAATCACTGTCGCCAAGGAAGTCTATTCCGCCTGCGAGCAAGACGTGCGGAATTGCCTCGAATCGGTCCGCTTAACAGGAGAGCTCAGCCCCCAGCTGCTGACGAACGCTGTGGGCAATATGACGCGCAGCATAGAGCGTAACCCTGACGCCATGATGCTTCTGCGGAGAATCAAACGGAAAAGCGGCGAAGACCTCAACCGGGCGGTGGACACTTCGATACACATGATTGCGTTCGGTCGGTTTCTGCAGTTTTCGGGCGAACGCCTGGAACTCCTCGGGCTCGCAGGACTGCTGCTCGATATCGGCAACGTCAATCTGCCGGACGAGATCCTGGGAAAAAAGGATACGCTGCTGGCAGAGGAATATGAGCTTATCAAGGAGCACGTCCGGCACTCGGTTGAAATCATCAATACAGCGACAGAACTGCCGAAAGGCTTGGTGGACATAGTATTGCAGCACCACGAACGGCAGGACGGCAGCGGCTATCCGCGTGGGCTACACGGTCGACAAATCACTATAGATGGCGCGATTGCCGGTCTCGTGAACACCTATTGCGCGCTCACCTCGAAACGCAGCTTCACCGAGCAGACCTCCCCTTCCAACGCGCTCAACATGCTCTACAAACTGCGTGGCAAGTTATTCCACAATGCGCTGGTCGAACAGTTTATCCAGTGCATCGGGATATATCCGGTAGGAAGCACCGTTGAACTCAACACTGGCGAGATCGGTATCGTGATTGCGCAAAACCTGGTGCGCCGCTTGCAACCACGCGTGATGTTAATCCTCGATTCGTCCCGGAAGCCGATCGGTTCGCAGGTGATACTCGACCTGGTCAAGGAACTGAAGAACAAAGATGGCGAGCTCTACCGGATCCGGCGCACCCTTCCCAGCAACGAGCTGCCGATCAACCCCGAGGATTTTTTTCTCTAGATGGTCACTGACATGAACACTGGGGCGGTATCCGCGGCAGAGAATGATAGCTTCCTGAACCCGCTCATCAGGCGCGTGCAAAGCATGTTGTCGGAGGCTCAAGTCAAGGGCGACAATGTCGCACTGCTGCTGGTGCATGCGGCAGCCGTAGACCGCATTGATGCGCGGTACGGAATAAATGCCGGCGACATGCTGTCGAACAAGATCGCAGGAGTGCTGCGCGCCAAGGCTCTACGTGAGCGCGATGCGATCGAAACCCTGTCGCGCGACGAATTTGTCTGCATTCTGCGAGCCGGGGCATCGGAAGGAATAGCGATGCTCGCCGCCCAGCGCATAATGACCCTGTTCGGCGCGACACCCATCGAGTTCGGCGCAACCCCCGAACTTGCGGACATCGCGATCGGTATCGCGATGTTTCCGCATCACGGCCCTGATGCGGAGGCGCTACTGCAACGCGCGAAGCAGGCGCTACACACCGCGCGCGGACGCCGCGACCGAATCTGGATCTATGAAATCCAAGCCGACGAGTCGTCAGCCGATCAATCGCAGTATGCGGCCCGCATGCGCGGCGCACTCGACCAGAACAGCCTCACCCTGTATTACATGCCGCAAGTAAGCTTGCGCACGGGGCGCCTGACCGGCGCCGAAGCGTTGCTGCGCTGGACTGACGAGGTGCTCGAGGTCGTGCCGCCCTATACCATGGTGCAAGTGGCCGAGTCCAACGGACTCATGGACCGGCTGACCCAATGGGTAATCACCAGCGCCGTGCAGCAATGCGCGCAGTTCCAGAGCATAGACCCGGAATTCAAAATCAGCGTGAACGTATCCCCCTCCAATCTGCGCGAGCCGGACTTCCCGCTTTTTATCGACCGTGCACTGCGCACTTGGGACGTCAACAGCAATAATCTGATGGTCGAAATCACCGAAAGCGCGATGATGACCGACCCAAACGCCGCGATTGCAGCGTTGCACGAACTCAAGTCACTCGGGATGCGGCTCTCAATAGACGATTTCGGCACCGGCTATTCGTCCATGTATTATCTCGCCCGGATGCCGCTCGACGAACTGAAAATAGACCTATCGTTCGTGCGCACCATGCTGGAAGTGCCGAGCAACGCCAAGATCGCGCGCGCGCTGATCGAGCTCGCACACAATCTTGAACTCTCGGTGGTCGCGGAAGGCGTGGAAAGCGAGGCAATCATGGCCGCGCTCGCTCACCTCGGCTGTGACCACGCTCAGGGCTACCACGTTGGCAAAGCGATGCCCGCCGCAGATCTCGCTGCGCGCCTGCGCCAGCAGGCGCAATCAAAATAGGCGCTGCGTTGAGGCTGCACAACAGGAATCGCATTTTTCTTTAAATCAGTCAGATCACGTTGAACAACCACAACGATGCAATATCCACATCAACTTCCCGCATTTAACCTCGGGGTCAGGCCTTACATTTTACAGAGTCGATCAATATAGCGACAAGGCTCGAATTGATTTTTTATACACATACCAAACAGAAATAACATCACATGCAGGTCAGGGGTCACGCACGCAGGTCAGGGGTCAGGTCTTGCCTTTTGCTTTCTTTGATTTTGTGATACTGTCTCTCCATGTCCAGACCGCTGAGAATTGAATTTGCCGGGGCGCTCTACCACGTCACATCACGCGGGGACGGGCGCGAAGACATTTTTAGCCAAAAAGGGGGCTGATTTATTTATTGCAGTTATTGCAGGGTCAGGTCTAACATTACAACATTTCCTTCCACCTCGACGATGCGTTCGATTCCGCTTAATTTTTCCTCGCCTTCGATGCTGATAAGCTTCACCCCTTGGGTGTTGCGGCTCAGCACCGAGATTTCCTTGACGCGCGTGCGCACCAGCGTACCGGCGTTGCTGATCAGCATCACCTCATCGCCTTCCTGCGCCAGCACCGCGCCCACCACCTTGCCGTTGCGCTCGCTGGTCTGGATCGAGATCACGCCCTGGCCGCCGCGTCCGTGCCGCGGATAGTCCTCGATGGACGTGCGTTTGCCGTAACCTTTTTCCGTGGCGGTGAGCACCGTGCCCGGTTCCGCGATGATGAGCGAGATCACGTGCTGATCGGCGTCCAGGCGGATGCCGCGCACCCCGCACGCGCCGCGCCCCATGGCGCGCACGTCTTCTTCCGGGAAGCGGATCACCTTGCCCGCGTCGGTGAACAGCATCACCTCTTTGGTTCCATCGGTGAGCGCCACGCCCACCAGTTGATCGTCCACGCGCAAATCGAGCGCGATGATGCCGCTCGGACGCGGGCGCGAGAAGTCTTCCAGCGAGGTCTTTTTCACCGTGCCCTGCGCGGTGGTCATGAACACGTACTGGGCCGGATCGAATTCATGCACCGAGAGCAGCGCGGTAATGCGTTCGCCTTCTTCGAGCGGCAACAGGTTCACGATGGGGCGGCCGCGCGCCGTGGGCCCGGCCTGCGGAATCTGATACACCTTGAGCCAGTACACCTTGCCGCGGCTGGAAAAACACAGCAGGGTGTCGTGCGTGCTGGCGATGAACAGCTTGTCCACGAAATCCTCGTCCTTCACGCTCGTGCCGGTGCGCCCCTTGCCGCCGCGCCGCTGCGCACGATACACCGTCAGCGGCTGCGACTTCACGTAACCCGCGTACGACAGCGTCACCACCACGTCCTCCACGCTGATCAAATCCTCCGTGGTGAGGTCCTGCTGGCTGGCGATGATCTCGGTGCGGCGCGCGTCGCCGTACAGCTCGCGCATCTCCAGCAGTTCGCCGCGGATTACCTGCAGCAGCCGTTCGGGATGCGCCAGAACATCAAGTAAACTATTAATATTAACTAATATTTCATTGAATTCATTTACTATTTTTTCCTGCTCCAGGCTCGTCAGGCGATGCAGGCGTAAATCCAGTATCGCCTGCGCCTGGACTTCGGACAAACGATACTGTCCGCCGATCAAGCCGAATTCGGCCGGCAGGTCCAGCGGGCGCGACACGGCGCTCCCGGCGCGCGCCAGCAGCGCCTGCACCACACCGGGCAGCCAGCGCCGCTCCACCAGCGCCAGTTTCGCGGCGGCGGGATCGGCGGCCTTTTTAATCAGCGCGATCACCTCGTCTATGTTGGCGAGCGCCACCGCGAGTCCTTCCAGAAGGTGCGCGCGTTCGCGCGCCTTGCGCAGATCGAACTGGGTGCGCCGCGTCACCACCTCCTGGCGATGGCGGATGAAGCATTCGAGTATCTGCTTCAGGCTGAGCAGGCGCGGCTGGCCGTCCACCAGCGCCACCATGTTGATGCCGAAGGCGTTCTGCATCTGGGTGTGCTGATACAGATTGTTCAACACCACCTCGGCGTTCTCGCTACGCTTGAGCTCGATCACCATGCGCATGCCGTCCTTGTCCGACTCGTCGCGCAGCTCGGAGATGCCTTCCAGGCGTTTTTCCTTGACCAATTCGGCGATCTTCTCGATCAGATGCGCCTTATTCACTTGATACGGCAGCTCGGTGACGATGATGCTCTGCCTGGCGCCCTTCCCCGCGTCACCTTCGATATGCGCGCGCGCGCGCACCAGCAGGCGGCCGCGCCCGGTCTTGTACCCCTCCACGATGCCTTGCGTGCCGTTGATGATGCCGGCGGTGGGGAAATCCGGCCCCGGCATCAGTTGCATCAGCGCGGCGAGATCGAGCGCGGGGTTGTCTATCAAGGCCACGCAGGCGGAGATGATCTCGCTTATGTTATGCGGCGGGATGTTGGTGGCCATGCCCACCGCGATGCCGCTGGAGCCGTTGACCAGCAGATTGGGAATGCGCGCGGGCAGCACCACCGGCTCGCGCTCGGCGCCGTCGTAGTTGGGCGCGAAGTCCACCGTATCACGCTCGATGTCGGCCAGCAGCTCGTGCGCGATGCGGGACATACGCACCTCGGTATAACGCATCGCGGCGGGCGCGTCGCCGTCCACCGAACCGAAGTTACCCTGCCCGTTCACCAGCATGTAGCGTAGCGAAAACGGCTGCGCCATGCGCACGATGGTGTCGTACACCGCGGTGTCGCCGTGCGGGTGATATTTACCGATCACGTCGCCCACCACGCGCGCGGATTTTTTGTACGGCTTGTTCCAGTCGGTGCCGAGCTCGCTCATCGCGTACAGCACGCGCCGGTGCACGGGTTTAAGACCGTCGCGCACGTCAGGCAGCGCGCGCCCCACGATCACGCTCATCGCGTAATCGAGGTAGGACTGTTTCATCTCCTCCTCGATGTTGATCGGGAGCAGTTCCTTGGCGAAATCAACCATTGGAATGAGGGCTGGGGCGGCGGGCTGGAGGGTTATTGAAAAGGGGCTGAATCACAGCGAAATTTTAACATGATTAGGTACCCGCCCGCACCCAAAAAATGGGCCGGGCGGCGAACCGCGATGTTTAAACAGACGGCCGCGCCAGGACGCTGATTTTGTCCGCCGTGGGTTGCAACACCACCCCGGCCTCGTTCACCCAGGCGTCTATCAGTTCCGCCGGGGTGATGTCGAAGCCCGGATTCCAGGCGGCCGCCCCGGGGGCGGCCACGAGCTGGCCATTCAGTGTCAGGATTTCCTCCGCGGGCCGCTGCTCGATAGGTATCCCGGCTCCGCTGGCGAGGCCGCTGTCGAGCGTGGAAAGCGGCGCCACCACCATGAACTTCACTCCGTGCCGGCGCGCGGCCAGCGCCAGGCTGTAGGTGCCGATCTTGTTCGCGGTGTCGCCGTTTCCGGCGATGCGATCCGCGCCCACGATCACCCAGCGCACCTTGCCCAGCGCCATTAAATAAGCCGCCGCGCCGTCGGCGATGAGGGTGACAGGGATGCGCTCCTGCGCCAGCTCCCAGGCCGTCAGGCGCGCGCCTTGCAGCCATGGCCGCGTCTCCCCGGCGTACACCTGGGTGATCTTGCCCGCCGCATACGCGGCGCGGATCACGCCCAGCGCCGTGCCGTAGCCGCCGGTGGCAAGCGCGCCGGTGTTGCAGTGCGTGAGCACCGCGCTCCCCGCCTCGATCAATGCCGCGCCCAGTTCGCCCATGCGCCGGTTGGCGGCGATGTCGGCCTCGTGGATGGCGCGCGCCTCATCGAGCAAGGCCGCGCCGGGATCACCCGTGAGACCGGCTATCTTGGCGCGCATGCGCTCCACCGCCCAGCGCAGGTTGACCGCTGTGGGGCGCGCGTCTAGCAATAAGGCAAAATCCGCCTCGATGTCCTGCTGCCACGTGACCGGGTCGGCGGCGTAACGCGCCCGGGCCGCCAGCACCACGCCATAGGCCGCCGCAATGCCGATGGCGGGCGCGCCGCGCACCGCCATGTCATGAATGGCGCGCGCCACGGCGGCGGCGTCTTTACAATGCAGGTGTTCCACCCGCCGCGGCAGCGCACGCTGATCCAAAAGCCGCAGCGCGCCGTTATCCCAGGCCACGGCGCGCACACTGTCATGCACCTGGAAAGACACGGCTAACCCTATATTTAATTAAAATAAACAATAACTTAACCAATCAGCCGCCGTCAATGCGAGGGTGGAAGTGAGCGCTTGGGGGGATAGGGGGATAGCCATAATTTAACCAACATGCGGAGCCTATCTGATTATACTTTGATATACATCAATTGCATTTGGTTAAGGATTTCATGTAAGATGAGCTCGGAAAATTTCAATCCTTGAACACGCAAAGAGTAACACGGTTCAGAGCGAAAAATTAATTCGTGCAGTCACGACACTAGTTATTATTTATAAGGAATCACAACAATGACGAAAACCATCAAGAATTTCATATTGGGGAGTATCATGGCCGCTACCTCGCTCTTTGGCCTTAACACCGCTTATGCGGGAGGGATCCTCAACAATCACGCCTACGTAGTGGATGCGAGCGGCACTCTGGTGCGCGATGGCCCCGGGAAATGCATCCGTACCGGCTCTTGGGGTGACCCCGTACACTTCCTGGCGGAATGTGGCGATGCGGTAGAGTCCATGGAGACACCCGCACTCTCCAAAGGCCCGCAAGCTCCCGCCATTCGCGCCACGTTGCAGACCGACGCCTACTTCGACTTCGACAAGTCCGTGCTGAAAGCGGAAGGCCAGTCCAAGCTGGATGAGTTCGTGGTCAAAATGAACGAGCACACCGAAGTAGACGTGCTGCTGATCACCGGGCATACCGACCGGATTGGCAGCGAGGCGTATAACATGGCTCTGTCACAGCGCCGCGCGGATGCCGTGAAAGACTATCTGGTCCGCAAGGGCGTGTCATCGAGCCGCATCGAAACCGCCGCCAAGGGCGAGTCCGAGCCGAGCGTCACATGCAGTGACAAAAATCGCGCCGCCCTCATCAAGTGCCTGGCCCCGAACCGGCGCGTGGATGTTGAGGCCAAGGTACAGCAAGAAAAACGCTGATACGAAACCTTAAATAGCAGTATTATAAAGCCCCGCTTCCGCGGGGCTTTTTTTATGCGGCCCAGTTGAGATAACACCTGAGCGGCACATAACACAGCATGCAGCAGATTGATTTAATCATACACGCGCGTTGGGTGATTCCGGTAGAACCCGCAGGCGTGCTGGAGCAGCACTGCGTGGCGGTGCATGAGGGCCGCATCGTCGCGCTGCTGCCGAGCGCGGATGTGGAGACGCGTTACCAGGCCGCGGAAACCCTACATCTGACCGAACACGCGCTGATTCCGGGTCTCATTAACGCGCACACCCACGCCGCGATGTCGCTGCTGCGCGGGCTGGCCGATGACCTGCCGCTGATGGAATGGCTGAACCAGCATATCTGGCCCGCCGAAAGCGCCTGGATAAGCCCTGAGTTTGTACACGACGGCGTCGAGTTGGCCATCGCGGAAATGCTACGCGGCGGCACCACCTGCTTTAACGACATGTATTTCTTCCCGGACGAAACCGCGCGTGTCGCCGCGCGCTGTGGCATGCGCGCCAATGTCGGCCTGATTGTGCTGGACTTCCCCACCGCCTGGGCGAGCAACGCGGACGACTATCTGCACAAGGGCATCGCGCTGCACGATGCGTTGCGCGATGAGCCGCTGCTCAGCGCCAGCTTCGCGCCGCATGCGCCGTATACGGTGTCCGACGCGCCGCTGCAAAAAATCGTCACCTACGCGGAAGAGCTGAACCTGCAAATTCACATGCACGTGCACGAGACCGCCGATGAAGTGCGCCAGGGGCTGGATAAATACGGCACGCGCCCGCTGCAACGTTTGAAAGAACTGGGCCTCCTGTCACCTTCCCTCATGGCGGTGCACATGACGCAGTTGACCGATGAAGAGATCGCCCAGGTTGCGCAGAGCGGCGCGCACGTGCTGCACTGCCCGGAGTCCAACCTCAAGCTGGCGAGCGGTTTCTGTCCGGTGGACAGGCTCCTCAAGGCGGGCGTAAACGTGGCCATCGGCACCGACGGGGCGGCGAGCAATAATGACCTGGATATGTGGAGTGAGATGCGCAGCGCGGCGCTGCTCGCCAAGGGCGTGAGCGGGGACGCCACCAGCGTGCCCGCTGCGCAGGCGCTGCGCATGGCGACGATCAACGGCGCACGCGCGCTGGGATTGGAGGACAGGACCGGCTCCCTGCAACCCGGCAAGGCCGCCGACATGACCGCGGTGCATTTGGGCGCTATCGAAACCCAGCCGCTGTATGATCCCGTGTCGCAACTGGTGTACGCGGCGGGACGTCATCAGGTAACCGATGTCTGGGTGGCCGGGCGGCGCCTGCTGCAGGAACGCGAACTTACCACCCTCGATGAGCAGGCCATCCTCGCCAAGGCCAGGCAGTGGCGCGCTAAAATCCGCGCCAGTTAGTCTCCCGCCCCCTCTCCGCTGCACGCCTTTTAGGCTATGCTATAGAAGTGAACACCGCACCCAATATAGATCAAGCAGAACTCGCCAAGTTTGAAAGCGCCGCCGCGCGCTGGTGGGATCCGGGCGGCGAATTCAAACCGCTGCATGATATCAATCCCCTGCGCCTTGAATATATCGAGAGCAAGGTTGCGCTCGCCGGCAAACGCATGCTCGACGTGGGGTGCGGCGGCGGCATACTGGCCGAAGGACTGGCGCAACGCGGCGCCGAGGTCACCGGCATAGACGTGGGCGCGGCCTCGCTCACCGCGGCGCGCCTGCACCTGCTGGAGTCCGGCCTCAAGGTGGATTACCGGCAAATTACTGTCGAGCAATTCGCCGCACAAAATCCCGCGGCGTTCGATGTCATCACCTGCATGGAACTGCTGGAACACGTGCCCGACCCGGCCTCCGTGGTCCAGGCCTGCGCGCAACTGGTCAAGCCGGGTGGGCTGGTGTTTTTCTCCACGCTCAACCGCAATCCAAAATCGTATCTGTTCGCCGTGCTGGGAGCGGAATATCTGCTGCGCATGCTGCCGCGCGGCACGCATGACTACGGAAAATTCATCCGCCCCGCGGAACTGGCCGCGTGGCTAAGAGAGAGCGGCCTCACGCTGCGCGAGTTGATAGGCATGAACTACAATCCGCTCACCCGGCATTACAGCTTGTCACGCGACGTGAGCGTGAATTATTTCGCCTGCGCCGAGCGATGAAGCATGGACTGCGTACCGTGCTGTTCGATCTGGACGGCACGCTGGCGGACACCGCCCCTGACCTCGCCTATGCGCTCAACGCGGTGTTGCAGGAACAAGGGTGCGCCGCCCTGCCCTACTCACGCATCCGCCCCGCGGTGTCGCACGGCGCCAGCGCGCTGATACGTCTTGGATTCAACATCGAGTCTGATGCCGCGAACTTTGAACCGCTACGCTTGCGCCTGCTCGACATCTATCAACAGCATCTAGCCGATCAAACCACCTTGTTCGCGGGTGTGCCGGAACTGCTGGAGCATATTGAACAGCGCGGCATGAACTGGGGCGTGATTACCAATAAACCGGCCTGGCTCACCGAACCGCTCATGGACAAGCTGGGCCTGACACAGCGCGCCGCCTGTATCGTGAGCGGCGATACCACCGTGCGCCGCAAACCCGATCCCGCACCGATGCTCTACGCCTGCAACATGGCGGGCAGCGCAGTACAGGAGTGCGTGTACGTCGGCGACGCCGAGCGCGACATCGAGGCGGGCAGACGCGCGGGGATGAAAACCCTGGTGGCCTTGTTCGGTTATATCGCGGAGGACGACACACCTCACGCATGGGGCGCGGATGGCATGATAAACACGCCACAGGACGTGTTGACCTGGATGGACAGTCATGCCTGAGTCCGTGTCACTGGTTACATTGCTGGCCAGCGCCGCTCTGGCGCTGCTGGCCGGGGCGTGCGCGTGTTATTTCTATCTTCAGCGCCGTGTCGGCGAACTGCGCGAAGCCAATGCCGCGCTGCGCGCCACACTGGAGGCGGAGCGCCACGCCTCCGCTGAGAAAATGAACGCCCTGGAAGGCGCGCGCGCCGAGCTTACTCACACCTTCGGCGCCTTGGCGGGCCAGGCGTTGCGCAGCAATACCGAGGAATTTCTTAAACTCGCGCAGGAAAATCTCAAGCAGTTCCAGATCAAGGCGCAGGGCGACCTGACGCAAAAAGAAAAGGCGATTGAAAATCTGGTCAAACCCATCAAGGAAGCGCTGGAAAAAACCGAAAAACAGATACACCAGATCGAACTGGAACGCAGGGAGGCCTACGGCTCGCTCAGCAAACACCTGGAACAGATGGCGCACGCGCAGCAGACGTTGCAGAGCGAGACGCGCAATCTCACCCAGGCGTTGCGGCGTCCCGAAGTGCGCGGTCAATGGGGCGAGATGACGCTCAAGCGCCTCGCGGAGCTGTCGGGCATGGTGGAGTACTGCGATTTTTACCAACAGGAACACACCGCGACGGAAGATGGCGCGATCCGTCCCGACATGATCGTGCGCATGCCGGACGGGCGCGAGATCGTGGTGGACGCCAAGACCCCGCTCGACGCCTATCTCAGCGCCGTGGAGGCCACGGACGACGCAACGCGCGACAAATATCTGCAACAGCACGCGCGCAAGGTCGCGGAACGCGTGAAGGAATTGGCCAGCAAGGGCTACTGGTCGCAGTTTCCCAATGCGCCCGATTTTGTGGTGTTGTTCATACCCGGCGATCAGTTTCTCAGCGCCGCGCTGGATATTGACCGTGACCTGATGGAAAACGCCCTGCGGCAAAAGGTCATCCTCGCCACGCCCACCAGTTTTGTCGCCCTGCTGCGCGCCGTCGCCTATGGCTGGCGGCAACAGAGTCTGGCCGCCAACGCGGAAAAGATACGTGATCTGGGCGCCGAGCTATACGAACGTCTGGCGACCTTCACCGAACACCTCTCCAAGGTGGGCGGCAATTTAAAGGCCGCCATGGAGTCTTACAACAAGGCCGCCGGTTCTTATGATCGCATGCTCATACCCAGCGCGCGGAAATTCGTGGAAATGGGCATCCAGGCCAACAAGCCGCTTGAGTCACCCGCACCCGTGGAGATGGATGTGCGCACCCTCACCGGTGCGGCGAAAAACAAGCCGCCCGGCAAACGTTGATGTCCCCTTACAATTACTGCCGGGACAAGGCCGCGCCGCCCGGTTCAACGCTGTATTACAGTCTGCTGTATGTCCCGCAAACAGAACGCGAGGCCATCACGGCGCTGCACGCCTTGCGTCAGGAGTTATTCAACGTACTGGATGAGTGCAGCGACCCGTCCGTGGCGCGCATGAAACTCGAATGGTGGCGTTCGGAAATCCAGCAGACCTTCCAGGGAACGGCACGGCATCCCGTGACCCAGGCACTGCTGCCTCTCACGCAGCGCTACAATCTGCCTGTTGAGCAGTTTCTGGAAATCCTGGACGGCGTGCGGATGGGGCTGGATGTCACGCATTACAGCTCCTTCAAGGAGTTGTTGCTCTACTGTCATCGCGTAAGCAGCATGGTGGCATTGATGAGCGCGGAGATTCTGGGTTATACGGAACGCAACACGCTCAAGGCCGCCAATGACCTGGGCGTGGCGCTGCAACTGGCGCGTTTCGTACGCGACTTGCGCAGGGACGCGCTGCACGGGCGCCTGTTTCTGCCACTGGATGAAATGAACCGCTTTGGAGTGGACTTCAACGACCTGAAAGAAAAAACTTCCAGCGACAATCTAGGCGAACTGATAAAATTTCAGGCGCAGCGCGCACGCGAATACCACGACAAGGCGTTGACTCAGCTCTCTGATGTTGACCGTTACCGCCAGCTCGCCCTGCTCACCGAGGCGAAATTATCTTTTGCCCTGCTTGACCATCTGGAGGGCAGCGGTTGGCGCTTGCCGAAACAACGCGTGGCGCTCACCCCGTTGCGCCAGCTTTGGATTGCCTGGCGCGCCATGCGCCGCGAGCGGCGCGCTCACCGCTCAGGGTAATTGACCGGCGCGTTTGAGATAATCCGTCAGTTTGTCCGGTTTATAGCCGGGGAGGTCTTTATAGCGGCGTAGCGCATCGAGATGAACCTTTTCCGCGGCGTTCTCACACCGGCCGATGGGGAACTGCCGCAGCCAGCACCTTGCGCAGCAACAGCCTGCCCTTGAGCGACAACGTGGCGTTTTTACGCTGCGTCATGCATTGGCGGGGAGCCGCCGCTGCGCTTTATTTGCCCACGAACAGCGAGGTGATCCACGCCGTGACCACGATCAGCGCCGCCAGGCCAAACATTACAAAAGTAAAGTCCATCGCTTACACTCCTCAACTTTAATTGACTGTGTTTACGGCCATCCGTGGCGTTACTTCAATGGGGTTGTTTAACACCCGCCAGCACATCCCTGTGCTGGCGTTCGCCGCTTCGCGGCTCACCCAAGTAAATCGCCATACAAGGCCTTAGCCCAATCCAGTGTCGCTGCGCCCTTGGGCGCGTCGCGCTTTTCATCCGTGCCGGTGCTCTCCTTGGCCGGGCTGAACGCCTTGGATTGCCGGTCGTAATTAAAGCTCACCCACATGCTGATCGCCTGTTTGGGTTCCGTGTTCACCATTGAATAACACAGGCTGGCCGGACTCGTCCAGTCCATCGCCTTGCCCGCCGCGTGCGCGGCGATCACCTTGGCCACGTATTTGCCCTCGCTGTTGGCGAGATGCGCGCTCTTCGGGAAACCCATAGGCCGGCTGTCGCCGGTGACGTAAACCCTTTCATCCCCCGGCACATGGTACTTGAGCACATCTATGCGCGCTTCTTTCTGCGGACTCTTGGGATCCGCCAGACCCGCCACTTCGATCAATCTCGATGCGCGCACCCCTGGATAGATCGCGGCTTCATCAAAGGTGTAAGAGTCGAATTCGGTGTGAATGGTTTTGGTGTCCACATCCACGCCGGTGATGTTGACCGAGGGGACGTATTCCACGTAACCCTTGTAAAGCTCATCGAACGCGGCGTGGAACCCCGCCTTCTTCACCGCGATGTCGGGGTTGTCGTCCAGCAGCAGCACCTTGCCCTTGATGTTGTGTTTTTTGAAGTAGGCCGCGATCATGCAGGTGCGCTCGTACGGCGCGGGTTTGCAGCGGAAATTACCGCCGGGCACGGTCTGCACGAACACTCCGCCCTTGAAGTTTTGTATCTTGCGCTTGATCGAGACGTGTTCGGCGCCCATCATAAAACCGGCGGGATATTCAGTGCGCAGGCGGTATTCTGTCTCCGGGTCCTTCACGCCGATGCGCGCGTAGTCGTAGTCCATGCCGGGGGCGAGCACCAGATAGTCATAGGCGATCTCGCCCTGTTCGGTGTGCACCTTGCGCGCGTTGCGCTCGACGCCGGTACAAGTGGCGTTAAAAAAGGTGTAGCCGCCGTTTTTCGCCGCGTCCAGAAAGCTGTGCGCCAGGAATTCAAGATCAATGATGTCCGCGTACCACAAATTACTGGAGAAACAGGAGGTATAAAGCGCGCGCTTTTCCACCAGCACCACGTCGAATTTCGGGTTCTCCCGTTTCAGGTACTTGGCGATGGTAAGCCCCGATGCGCCGCCGCCCACCACCACCACGCGCGGCCCCTTGGCCTTGGGCAGATAGGCTTTCCTCCCGGCGCTTACGCCCTTGGGCGCGGCCGCCGCCATACTGGGCAATCCGCCCATGGCGCCAACCGCCAACGCGACGCCAGATAGCTTGATGAAGCCACGCCGGGACAATTTGTTTTTGTTCATGAGCTATTCTCTGAAGGGTGGGGGGAGATTTGTGGAATATTAAGCGGAAGCAGGCCGATAGGCAATCATCACTGCACGCGTGATGGACATGCCCCGCCCAGACAGCACAGGCTGCAAAGCGGACGCGGGCGGCACACCTCCTTGGCATGGCGCACGATAAGCGCATGAAACTCATTGAATAACTTGACTTTTTCCGTGCCGCGCAAGCGCTTTTCGAACAAGGCGCGCAGGGTTTCGTAGTCTTCATCGCCGCGTATCTGGCCCAGGCGGCCGTGTAACCGGCGTGTGTAGGCGTCTATCACGAACACCGGGCGCTCAAAGGCATACAATAAAATATCATCCGCGGTCTCCGGGCCGACGCCGTTCACCGTGAGCAACCGCTTGCGTAAGACGGGAGTGGTCAGGCGTGACAGCGCCTCCATTCCACCCTGCGCAAGATACCAGGCGCAGAAATTACGCAGGCGGTTGGCCTTGATGTTGAAATAGCCGGAGGGCTTGAGCAGGCGCGCCAGACGCGCGTGCGGCAGGCGTGCGATGACGTGCGGGTCGAGCGCCTCGGCCTGCTTGAGATTGGCGATGGCTTTTTCGACGTTTCTCCAGGCGGTGTTTTGGGTGAGCACCGCGCCCACCATGACCTAGAACGGCGTCTCGCCCGGCCACCAGTGCTGCGCGCCGTAGTGCCGATACAGCAGTTGATAAGTATTTTTGAAACTCATGCCTTCGGATCAATATTTCCGCATAACCCGGCGTGGTTTGCGTTGCAACGCCGTGGGCTTTGCGGTGCGTCGAACAACGGGCTCAGGTTGCAGGCCAACGGATTGCAGCAGCAGCGTGAGCTGCTCCTCATCCATCTCCTTATGTTCGCCGCGATGCAATCCGCGCGGCAGGGTGACCGGCCCGAAGCGCACGCGCGTCAGGCGGCTCACCTTCACGCCTTGCGTCTCCCACAGGCGGCGCACCTCGCGCTTGCGCCCTTCCTTGAGCGTGACGTGATACCAGTGATTGGCGCCCTCGCCGCCCGCGTCCACGATGGTGTCGAAATGCGCCGGGCCGTCCTCCAGCGTCACGCCTTGCTTGAGGGCGCGCAACATCGCTTTATCCACTTGGCCCAGCACACGCACCGCGTATTCGCGTTCCAGTTCGTGCGAGGGATGCATGAGCCGGTTCGCCAGTTCACCATCCGTGGTGAACAGCAGCAGGCCGGAGGAATTGATATCCAGACGCCCGACCATGATCCAGCGCCCCTTGTGCATAGGCGGCAGCTTGTCGAACACGGTCACACGATTTTTCGAGTCGGAGCGCGTGCAAATCTCGCCTTCGGGTTTGTAGTATACGAGCACACGCCGTTTGACGCCGCTCAAGCGGTGCGCTTGTATCGGTACGTCGTCGAGGGTGATGGCGTCATCGGAACCCGCCGTGTCGCCAAGCTTGGCGGGCTCGCCGTTGACCTTGACGCGACCGGACTTGATCCACTGTTCAATTTCGCGCCGCGAGCCGTAACCCGCGTGCGCCAAAAGCTTTTGCAGTCTTTCAGACATGATCAGGCACACGCTGCGCTTCGCCGAGGCTTAATCTTCGTTGCCTGGATCTATGTTGGCGGACACTTCAATCCGCTGCGCGGACAACATGTCCGCCAAATCCAGTTCCGGGTGCGCGGCATCCTGCACGGGAAGCTCGGCCAGCGTGGGCAACTCTTCCAGGCTGCGCAGATTAAAATAATCCAGAAACTCAGCAGTGGTCGCATACAGCGCCGGTCTGCCCGGCACCTCGCGGTGCCCCACGATGCGTATCCATTCGCGCTCTTGCAGCGTCTTCATGATGCTGGAGGCGATGGTCACGCCGCGTATCTCCTCGATCTCCGCGCGCGTGATGGGCTGCCGGTAGGCGATCAAGGCCAGCGTCTCCAGCAAGGCGCGCGAGTAACGCGGCGCGCGCTCCTCCCACAGTTTCGCCACCCACGGCGCGAATTCCTGTTTGACCTGAACACGCCAGCCGCCGCCCACCTCGCGCAATTCAATGCTGCGCGAAGCGTAGTCGTCACGCAGTTGCTGCAGGGCTTCGCGCAATTGTTCGCGCGCGGGCCGTTCCGTCTCGTTGAACAAACCGAGCAGGCGTTCCTCGCTCAGCGGCTCCCCCGCCGCGAGCAGCGCGGCCTCCAGAATATTTTTTATTGTTGCCGTGTCCATTGTCATGTGCTCGCGCTTTTAATATGGATCGCGCCATACAAATCATGCTGCACCAATTCAACCAGCGATTCCTTGATAAGCTCAAGCAACGCGAGAAACGTCACCACCACGCCACCCCGCCCTTCCTCGTGCGGGAACAGCGCATGGAACTCGGTAAACTGGTCGGCCCGGATGCGGCTCAAAATCTGGCTCATGCGCTCACGCACCGAGAGCAGGTCACGCTGGATATGATGGTGCGTGTACATCGCGGCGCGCGCGAGCGCGTCATTGAAGGCGCGCAGTAATTCATCCAGCGTCACCTTGGGCAGCGGTCGGGTCACGGACTTGAAGCGCGCCTCGGCCAGCGCCTGGAACACGTCGCGCCCCAACTGCGGCAGGGCGTCGAATTGTTCGGCGGCCTGTTTATAGCGCTCATACACCAGTAATCGGCGCACCAGTTCAGAGCGCGGATCGAGTTCCTCACCCACCTCGACCGGACGCGGCAACAGCATGCGCGACTTGATCTCGGCCAGCATCGCAGCCATCAACAGATATTCCGCCGCCAGCTCCAGGCGCAGATCAACCATCAGGCCGATGTAATCAATATATTGCTGCGTGACGCGCGCGATGGGGATGTCGAGAATATCCAGGTTCTCGCGCTTGATGAGGTAGAGCAGCAAATCGAGCGGACCCTGAAAGGTTTCCAGAAAGATTTCCAGCGCATCGGGCGGGATGTACAGATCGTGCGGCATGTCGGTAAATACCTCGCCCTTCACCTTGACCATGGGCGGCACAGTTTGTGTGACGATGTCTGTCATGCTTGCGCCCTAGCGGTACGCCAGGCCCATGGCCTCGCGCACTTCTTCCATGGTCACGCGCGCCACGTCGCGCGCCGCTTCGCAACCTTCGGCGATGATGTTGCGCACCAGCGCGGGGTTGTTCTCGAACTCCAGCGCGCGTTCGCGGATCGGCGCAAGCTCGGCGAGCACGGCGTCTATCAGCGGCTGTTTGCATTCCAGGCAACCGATGCCGGCGCTGCGGCAGCCCTGCTGTACCCAAGCCTTGGTTTCCTCGCTGGAGTAAATCTGATGCAGCGGCCACACCGGGCATTTTTCAGGCTCGCCCGGATCGGTGCGGCGCACGCGCGCGGGGTCGGTGGGCATGGTGCGCAGTTTGGCCTGCACGGATTGCGGGTCTTCACGCAAGGCGATGGTATTGTTGTAGGACTTGGACATCTTCTGTCCGTCCAGTCCGGGGAACTTCGAAGCCTGGGTCAGCAGCGCCTGCGGCTCCGGCAGGATGATGATGCCGCCGCCTTCCAGGTAACCCAGCAGGCGCTCGCGGTCGCTCAAGGTCATGTTCTGGCGCGCCTCGACCAGCGCGCGCGCGGTTTGCAGCGCCTCGCCATCACCCCGCTCCTGATAGCGCTTGCGTAATTCTTTATAGAGCTTGGCGTTTTTCGCGCCCATCTTTTTGACCGCCGCCTCGGCCTTTTCCTCGAAGCCGGGTTCACGTCCGTAGATATGATTAAAACGCCGCGCCACCTCGCGCGTCAACTCCACGTGCGCCACTTGATCTTCACCCACCGGCACCAGGCCCGCTTTATAGATCAGGATGTCCGCGCTTTGCAATAACGGATAACCGAGAAATCCGAAGGTGGCGAGGTCCTTTTCTTTCAGCTTTTCCTGTTGATCCTTGTAACTCGGCACGCGCTCCAACCAGCCAAGCGGGGTAATCATGGACAGCAGCACGTGCAGCTCCGCGTGTTCCGGCACGCGCGACTGAATGAACAGCTTGGCCACGCCGGGATTGATGTCCGCGGCCAGCCAGTCTATCACCATGTCCCATACGTGTTCGGCGATGATGCCCGGCTCGTCGTAGTGCGTGGTGAGCGCGTGCCAGTCGGCGACGAAAAAGAAACATTCGTGTTCGTGCTGCAGGCGCACCCAGTTTTTCAGCACGCCATGATAGTGGCCAAGGTGCAGCCTGCCGGTGGGGCGCATACCGGAGAGCACGCGCGCGTGCTTGTCGGGAACGGAATTCACTTTACCCCCTTAATCCCACGATGAAATACAACAGCGATTGCAACCCCTCTATCACCGGCCCCAATATATTCCCCAACGCGCCGCTCAGCAGCAGCAACAGCAGTATCAGCAGCCCGTAAGGTTCAATGCGATCCAACTGCCACGACCAGCGGCCGGGCAGCAGCCCGGACAATACACGCCCGCCGTCCAGCGGCGGCAGCGGCAGCAGATTCAATACCATCAGCACCAAGTTGATCACAATGCCCGCCTGCCCGGCATAAAACAGATAAGTACCGAGCCAGGGCAGCTCCGGATTGATGCCGATGCCGATGCGCAGCACCAGCACCCAGAACAGCGCCATGAGCAGATTCGACAACGGCCCCGCTACGGCGACCAGCGCCATGTCGCGTTTCGGGTGCTTGAGATTTTCCCAGGTCACCGGCACCGGCTTGGCCCAGCCGAAGATAAACGGGCTGAACAGCAGCATGAGCAGCGGCACCAACACCGTACCCACCGGGTCTATGTGCTTGAGGGGGTTGAGAGTAAGGCGGCCCAACATCATCGCCGTGGGGTCGCCCAGCCTGCGCGCCACCCAGCCGTGCGCTACCTCATGAACCGTTATCGCAAACAACACCGGCAGCGACCACACGGCGATGCGCTGCAGCGTACTCATTTCATCCATCAGGCAATTATATCCGAATTCGCCGCCCCCTTATAAGTTTCACACGGCAATCAGGGCCTTTTCCCCGCAACTTCTCGCGCGGGCGGCTGTGTGCCGGCATGTCTTTAATGGTTCTCATGGATGAGGTGTGATCGCGATGATCGTTATCTGGCGCTCCTTCGGGCCATAGCACCAGAAGATCCGATATGCCGAGGGCGTATTATTCCGCGCATAGGCTTCAAATACTTTTTCGTTCTGGTTATGGGGATTCTCGATTGAAGTATAAGGGTGAGTATGAAGCGATGGGTGCGCC
>JBCKVB010000028.1:0-18996 GCA_038924245.1 Gammaproteobacteria bacterium
GGTCCACTATAGTAGAATTGCCTCGTGTGATCATACACATCGCTATCACTTTTAGAATCCGCGAGTAAACTCATCATGAATCGAATAAACGTCCTTCTCATATGCGGTCCTTGGGGTTGCGGATCCTCTGCGACGGCAGGCTTTTTGCAGCATGCGGGAATATTTACTCCGGGGCCATACCATCACATACCGGACTCCAAAACACCGGAGACCTATGAAATGGAAACTTTTTTCCGCACGCTGCGGAAGGTCATCTCTCCGCAGTATCTGAAAACAACAGCGCCTTCAGCCAATGTCGTCAGCGTGCTGACCGAGTTCCGAGAGCAAGTCCTGATGGACGTTCTGGAAAAACAAAAAATTCCAGAGAACACCACCATCCTTTTGAAGCACCCTCTCACCGCCTTTGTTCTGCCCGAGCTTTGCGAGGTCTTCGATGTCAAGATACTTGGTGTACTTCGCCCCATCAACGATATCGAATCCACCCGATCCCGCAGGCAGTGGCCACCTCGCTTTGGTGCCAAAGGCGCTTTGGCGATTTACAGCCATCTGTTCGCGCATATCACCAACACCACAACGCCTTTCATGCTGACGCGCTATTCGGATATGACACACAACCCGCGCGCGTTTCTGGATCAAATTGCCCCCTTCATCGGCATCACGCCGAGTCAACGCCAGTGTCAATCTGCGTGTGATTTCATCACGAATCGCCCATAATGCGAACGTTTCATCGCGGCAGTCTCTGAAGAGGTGCTCAAGAGCAAGGGTATCAAGCTTCCAAAGGTTGCAAAAGTGGCCGACGGTAACGCTTCAGCGACAACGTCAAAGGAGTTGTTGCAGCAGGGATTGCAACAAAAAAGGCCGCACAGGCAGCCCGCAACAAAGGGAGCAAGCGCCGGCATTGAGACTGCAGGCTACGCCCCTGCTTGCACGATGAAATTAGTGTGTGACTTCCTGAGATTGATTTGATTTCTGCTTGACCACGCCTTCCTTCACAAGTTGATCCATGAGTGTCTTCATCATCTTGAACGAGGTAACGAAGCCAGCCAGAGGCATCACCAATGTTTCGGCAGGTGAGAATGATCGTTTTTCGCCTTTCTTGATAGGTCCCTTGACGGTGCCTAACTCTATACGAACAAGAGAGCCGGTTACGGTAAGATTGACGATGCGGTCAGCAAAAAAATGTGAGGAATTGGCCATGTCAGAACTCCACAATGTGATTTAGTTAGTGCCTCGTCTAGTAGAAAAGGCTAGCGTGATGTCACCGATCAGATTATCAGGGTCTTCGGGACGGAAGACAACCATACCAGACCTCCCTGATAAGGGTAACCAGATTGCATCTGGCCTCCTATGAATGGTATCACGAGACCACTGCCTCATGCCAAGCCGGAATAATCCCAACGATTCAGCTGAACGATCAATTTCCTCGGTGTTTTAAAGTGTAGCAGAACCATCGGTAATATAAACGAGCCCTTGATTTTCCATCATGCGGATATACTTGATACCTTTGCCTTGTGCCTTGGGACCATGTTTCTGCTCCCAAGCTTCTGCGATTTCCTTTATGCTCCGGTGCCCATCGCAGTATTCAAGAAGTTCTACAGTTTGTGGATCGAGCCTAACATTCCTGCCGTAGTACCCGGACCATAATGTGATGCCTGGCTGTGGTTTGGCTGTTTTTAACTCTTTTGTAAACTTCGATCGAATCGCCGTCAATTGATCTTCCTGCCCTGCAAATGTGCCACTGGCAGCCCACTCGGGTAGTGTCATCGGGTTTTCCGCGTGAGTTGCGAAAAATAGATATTGATCCTGATCCGGGAACAGGTGTTCAATCAATTCGTACTGCTCCAGTTTTGGTAGTGCTGCAAATCGCTCTACGAGCTCGGGCTGGGCCGCCATGCGTTCAGCCAAGTTCCACGCTTGTGGATTTGAGAAACGAACGAGTCTGAGCCCCGCAGCTTCCAAATCTTTGTAGACCTCGCGCACCGAATAATTCTTTTCATTGGCGTTGACATACATGTCGATGAAGGCCTCGGCGTGCTTGCGATGGTTGTCTTTCCATTTCTCCCGTTCCCACCTGGCAATCGGGTTGTTGGGTGGCAGTGCGTCAAATAACATCCTGCCCAATCGCAGGCCCTCTTGCTGGTCAGTGGAATTCCGGCTTAGCAACTTTATAGCCTGCTGCATCAGCATCGTTGGCCTGCGGCCGAACCGGCTGTAAAGCATCAAGTAGAGCACGCCGTCTGGCTTTAGTTTGCTCTTAAGTTGCGCCAGTGCCCGGATGGGATTTGCCGTGTGGTGCACGACTCCGCTGCAAAAAATCGCATCAAACGTTCCCGGTAGCCCACTCATATCCAGCAGATTCATTTCATGAAATGTGACAGGGCCGTCCCCGAGGGCTTCGATGCGCTTCTCCGCATGGGCCAACGACTGAATGCTGAAGTCGCAGGCATGCACTTCAGCATTCGGGGCAAGGTGGCGGATCTGACGCACGCCGTGACCCGTACCGCATCCCGCGTCCAGCAAGCGCGCCCCGTCCGGTTTTCTCCGCACGCGAAAAGCGTGGTAATACGCCTCGGTGTAGCTATATAGCCAGATGGGCTGTTGTGGCGCACCACTCTTGATAGGAAAAAGGCTCACAGGAGGGAACGGTGCCTGGCTGTATTGGCTTCGCACCCTTTCGCTGATTGCCATCTCAGATTCAGAATATTGTTTTTCGTCCATCGAGATTTTGCCCTTTTCGGTATTCAAATTAATTTGTCGGCGAACGCAGACCGTGATGATCTATTAACCACGCGAAATTCTAGTGATGCGAATTAGATTGTACCTTCTCAAAGAGAAAAGGCCTGGGCGATGTCCTCAATCAGGTCATCGGTGTCTTCGAGACCGATATAAAACCGCACCAGACTGCCCTGATAGTGGTAACCGGAGTGTATCTGGTCTCTTATATAAGGGAGCACGAGGCTTACCGCGCCACCCCAACTCACGCCAAGCCGGAATAGCTTCAATGATTCAACTGAACGATCAATTTTCTCCTGCGTTATTTCGGCACGAAATACCACCGAGAACAGGCTGGCAGCGGCGGAAAAATCCCGACGCCAGATGTCGTGCCCCGGGCATCCTTCAAAGGCAGGATGCAATACTCGCTCAATGTCCGAATGTTGGCTCAACCATGCCGCAATTTTGCGCGCAGATTGATCCTGGGCATGGTAGCGCAGATTGAGGTGGGGGAGGCTGCGCAGAATGAGGTAGCAGTCTTCCGGGCTTACCCCGATGCCAAAAATGGTGCGGGCTTCAAATAGCTTGTCGTGAATCCCCTCGTCTGCGGTGGTGACTGCGCCCATCATGACATCGCTGCCGCCAGACTGATATTTAGTCAAGGCCTGTACGCTGAGGTCGGCGCCCAACCTGAAGACCGGCAAGGCGATACCCGCTGACCACGTTGCATCCACTGCCACCAGCGCCCCATGCTTGTGGGTCAAGGCGGCAATTGCAGGCAGATCGGCAACTTCCATGGTGACGGAACCAGGCGTTTCTACCCAAACCAAGCGAGTATTCTTGGTAAATATGAGTGTGGATAAATCTTGCGGATCATAGGTCGAAAACTCCACACCGGATTGTTGCGCCATGAAACGCGCCATTTCCAACGCCGGCTTATAGCTGTTTTGGGGCATCAGCGCTCGGTCGCCGGATTTAAGAAGCGCCATCATGGTCATGCAGATCGCACTCAATCCGGAAGGATAAAGCAAGGCGTGCGCTACTTCATCAATACCGGCCAGCTGCTGCTCAAGTCTGCGGGTTATCGGTGTAGCCTGCAATCCATAACTATATTGGGTTTTTTCACGCCAATCGCGCTTTCGCAGTTTTTCTACGCTGTCAAACACGACAGTTGAGGCTCGAGTTATTGAATCAGTCAGGCTACGAAAAACAGGGGCTGTCGCTTGGGGTTGAATGAGCTTCGTCCAACGGGAAATGTGCTTGGTCATAAGTTAATCGCGATATTCATCAATTCAATAATGGTAACATTTCAGAGTTGCCAACATGCTAGGAATAGTATCTGAATTCTGGCAAATGAGTAACATAAAATTAGGGGCTGTAGTAGATTAGCATAAATGTTATGCTAATTAAATGAATCTAAGTCATTGTAAGTTATTAAGAAAACAGCAGTTAAAGCTGCTCGAATATTTTGTACTTGAAGTGACGGCTCGATCAGCGGCTGATATAATGGAAATTCAAGCGAATACAGTCATCCTGTTTTACCGCAGGGGGGTCATACTGTGCCAGCAAACGCAGTTGTACTTCAAACTTTAATCCGCCAATAAAAAATGAAAAAATTAATTCTTTTAGCAGGGTTGCACAAAACTGCCACTACTTCCATCCAAAAAGCGTGTGGCAATAATTCTGAGGCATTACTGGCAGCAGGCTTTCTGTACCCCGTAATACACATAAAGAACAAAGACGGCTCCTCTTACAGATCAATGAACCACTCTCACCACCTAACACCAATTTTTAAAAAATCACCGCTAACTTATTTAAATGAAGACACTTATCTCGATGCAATCAACGCATATGAATTTGCCAGAAGACAGTGCCGCGACACTTTTAAAAGTTTTTTGGAGGCAAATAACGCTAATTTGCTGCTCATCGCAGAAGAGTGTTCGCTCTTTAAACCAGACGAATTATTGGATCTCAATGATTTTTTCAGCAATCTTAATTTTTAAATACACGTTTATTGTTGTATCCGAAGGCCGTCATCATGGCTCAACTCCATGGTAGCCCAGGTTGTCATGGGGATAAGATCACAGAGGAGTAGTATCGCCCAAGAAATTGAAAATTTTGTAATGCGTGGCGGGGCAATCCTTCCACGCATTAAAAATGTTATGGCGGTATTTCCGGGTACGAAATTTTATAGTTTTGATTCTGCTGTCTCACACATGGCAGGCCCTGCCGGTTATTTCTTAAATGCAGCAGGAATTCATTTAGGGGATGACCTTCTTTTGTCGTACAGGGAAAATGTAGGCGGAAGCGATCATGCTGTCCGTGTAAACAATAGAATTAATGAAGCCTTGGGAACCAGGTATCAATACAAAGATAACGATCGTTTTTACAATGCCCTTCCCCATAAAAATCCAGCATTATTTGAAATTCCAGGAAACAAGTTTTCCGTTCGTGCAAGCGAAGTGGCAGCCTTGCTCCCGTATCTAATCAAAGAAAATACGTGGCTGAAAAACACCTTCGGAGAAGGTTTCTATGACGAGGAGATCAAATTCAACAACGATCCTTTATTACTTGATGATAATACTCGTCAATTCTTGATTGATAACTTCAATTCAGCAGAGCAGCCTATCAAACAGATTGTTGAAGGATACTTGGCAGAACATTAGAATATTTTTCGGATTCCACACCCGTCGGACGCGTAGAATTTGATAAAAATTTAATGCTGGATCGTCATGGGGTCACCAAAAATCGGTTCCATAGAACAACATCCGCAATCCACAGATTTGCATTTCATGATTCCTTACCTTATAGTAAGGTTCAGGAGAATCCTTATGACTACCGCAACCGTTACCAGTAAGGGCCAGATCACAATTCCGGCCAACGTCAGACAGTCGCTCAATGTGGAGTCCGGCGACCAGGTGGAGTTTGTTCAGGTTGAGCCTGGACAATACCTTTTTGTGGCCGCCAATCGCTCTGTGACTGAACTCAAGGGCATGTTTGGCAAGCCCAAGAAGATCGTTTCCATTGAGGAGATGAATCGGGTCATTACCTCACGGGGGGCGTCAGCGCGATGATTGGACTCGATACCAATGTGCTGGTGCGCTACATCATGCAAGACGACCCCAAACAGGCCGCGAAGGCTACCAAGCTGGTGGAGTCACTAACCCCCACCGAGCCAGGGTTTGTAACGCTGGTGACGGTGGTTGAGCTATTTTGGGTGCTTTCATCGGCTTTCGAGCTTTCGCGTGGGCAAATAGTTCAGGCTTTCGACGGGCTAATACGTGCCAAGCAGCTTGTGGTTGAGCAAAGAGACCAGGTGGTACGTGCGCTGCGCGCCTACGGCTCCAGCTTGGCGGATTTCCCGGACTGCCTCATTGAACGTACTGCCACGGCGGCGGGTTGCGATAAGGTGATGACGTTTGATGTCGGCGCTTCCAAGCAAGCGGGCATGACTTTGATTGTGTAAGCATGACCCCAAAAGCATTTGAACTCGTGGCCGCCCCTGGTTTGGCAGCAGCCCATCGACTCACCGGCAAAATTGTCTGGTAAAACTTGCCATGAAGCGATCAACTGAGTCAGTTGGCAGCCGATTGATTCCCGCCGCGGCCTTACGGCCACCGCCGCTCTCAAATTGCAGGCAAAGCCTATCAGCTCCCTGCGGATTTACCAGCGGTGCGCGCACGCTGACCGTGTAGTCGCCATAGCGGTTGGGGGTAAACACCGCATGCGCACGCGCCGGGTTATCGTTGGCCAACCGGTTGGCAAAAATGCCGCTTACTCGCCTTGCCCAAGGGGTATCTGGCAGCAAATAGGCCGCATAGTGAGTATCCTGCAGCAGTGGCCGCAGCGAATCCGCCAAACTCATATCGTCGCGAAACCCTGTAGCAAGCTGGGTAAAGACAGTCGATTCAGCGATGAAAGCGAATGGATCGGGATAGGGTCTTATTTTTTCATACAGCTCCGCCGGATGAAAATGCAGATCTTGCAGGCTATCACCGTAACCGTTGTAATTCAGGTATTCACCCAGACGAGCCAGTTTTTCTGTTTGCGCTTGCGCCAGCCCGGCCGACTGCGCCAGGGCATGGGCGATTTTCCCCAGGTTATCGCCAAAGGCGGCAACAATCGCCCACAGCCGGTATTTCCCTGCCAGATGCCGGTCAACCAGAATACTGGTGCATACCTCTGCGGACAGATCAATGTGCGTGACCAGGTTGCGATGCTGCGGTATTTCCCCGGCATGATGATGGTCGAAATACTCGACATTCGCGCCCGCTGCCAGCAGACGCATGAGTTCCGTGCGATTGCTGTCCAGCGAAATATCGAGCACGGTTACCCGGTCGCCAGCACCTGCTTCCACCCGGGCGAGCAGCTTGATATCGCGCTTGACCCCTGTGACCAGCTCGTAGGGTGCAATAAGCGTAGCGCATTGCACCGGATTGTCTGCCAGCCGCAGTTGATGCAGCGCGCATAATCCATCGGCGTCACCATTAAAGACATAGTATTGGCTCATGTTGATTGAGCACGCGTCATGGGGTCAGGCCTATACGTTATAGTATCAAGTATAGCCCTGAACCTCCACTCTCTGTACTTACATACTATGCGTGATTAGTTCAGATTGTAAAGGCCTTGCCGCCTATTCGCTGAAATCCCTGGGCCGGGCGCGCAGCTTTTTCCTGGCGGCGAGCCGTGTCTTGGAGTCCAGGATTTTTTCCTTGACGCGTCGCGGCGTTTTGGTGGGAATGCGCTTGGGCGGGCGGTAGTTGAGTTGCGCCACGCGCAGGCGCAGTTTGTTGATGCAGATGCGCTTGTTGAGATGCTGGCTGCGCTCCTGCTGGCTGCTGGCCACTATCCCCGTCGGGCGATGGGTAAGGCGCACCGCGCTGTCGGTTTTGTTGATGTGCTGGCCGCCCTTGCCGCGGGCGCGGAAGGTGTCTACTTCACACTGAGCAAGCAGCTTGATGTCGGAGGCGGGTAATACGATTTTGCCCATTTAGAAACCCGCGCTCTCGCAACAAGGGAAACCGGCCAGGCGGATCAGGCCTGCCGGGCCCGCCCCCGGTTTACATCGTGAAGGCGAAGAATATAAAGGTAAAGATAAGCAGTGCGATAGGCACCAGGTCGTCGTCGCTCATGATACAACCTCCTCAGTTTAAATGTGGTGGTTCGGTGTATCCGCGCATCCTGCGGCCCCGCTCCTTGGCGGTGTAACGCCGGATCAATACCCCTATACTTTATATGGAAATTCCCGGCAAGGGAAGAGTGAGTGCTTAAGCACGAAACGCCCGCACGAACCGGCGCAATTGGCGCAGGGCTTGCGCCGGGGGCGTCGGGCTATAGCGCAGCGCGCAGTAAAGCGCGGTGATCAGGTTTGTTTGCGGAGTGAGCTCCGGACGCAGGCGCGTGACGCGCACGGCGAAGTCGAGCGGCCCTTCGCTGGGCCGGCGCACGATGCGCGCGCGCACGAGCTTGCCGCAGAAGCGTTGATAGAGCGCCACGATGGGGTCGCGCCGCCCTCGGCGCAGCAGCATGTAGGCCGCGAAGAGCAGAAACGGTAGCCCCAGCCCGGCGAGCAGACCCATACCCAAGGTGGCCCAGGTGTCCAGCCCAAATTGGGTAAAAAGCTGCTGCTGGCGTGTGGCGTTGTAGCCCAGCACCCACAGATTCCAGGTGTTGTTGACGGCGTCCCAGCCGAAGCGCAGTTGCCGCCAGGCGTTCACCAGCGCCGCCGCCTGCGCGAGGTCAATGAGCGGCGCGGCCTCGGCCACTTGCGCCGCGGCATCGGTGTTGATCTCGACCCGCGCGGGCGGAATGACGCTGGTGGGGTCCACCCGCACCCAGCCCTTTTCTCCCAGCCACACTTCGGTCCAGGCGTGCGCGTCGGACTGGCGCACGATCATGTAATTGCTGAGCGGATTCATCTCGCCGCCCTGATAGCCCAGCACCACGCGCGCGGGTATGCCCGCGGCGCGCATCAACAGGGCGAACGCGGATGAATAATGTTCGCAAAAGCCGCGCCGTGTGTTGAATAAAAATTCGTCCATGGGATGCGTGGCATGGGTGAGCAGCGGCGGTTTCAAGGTATACCAAAACGGCTGGTCGCGGAAAAATTCCAGCGCGTGCTGCATCAGCTTTTCATCATCGGCGATCTCCGCGCGCCACGACCCGGCCAGCGCGCGCAAGCGCGGGTTGGCGCCCTGCGGCAGTTGCAGCGCGCGGCGCAGGCTGTCCGGCGCGATCACGCCATTGTGATATTGCGTGTATGAAGTCACTTTATAACGCACACGGTTTTTCACCGGCTCATGGGCCAGCAGTTGTAAATCTTCCGTGATGCGTGCGATGTCCGGCACCGTGGCGGGGGTGTCGAGCGCGAACAGCCAGTTGCGGTTGTGCGCCTCGAGCGTCACGTCGTAGCTGACCGGTTCGCCGCTGACGTTGATTTGTATCGGCGCCGCATGCGCCGCGTTTGCGCCCGGCGACCAGGTGTTGCCGTCGGTGCGCCACAACACCGGGCCGCGCCAGTAGCGCTGCTGCGGGCCGGGCGGAGCGCCGCTGAACTCTACCCGGAACGCCACCGCCCTCGATTGGCGCAGATCGCTGATGCGTCCGGGCGCCATTTCATCGCCCATGCCGGTGGCCGCGCCGAAGGCGTCCTTCGGCAAACCGATGAGCGGCCCGCTGATGCGTGGAAACAGCACATACAGCACCAGCATCAAGGGTAGCGCCTGCAACAGCAATATGCCTGCGAGGTGCAGATTGGCCAGCGCCTTGCGCTCGTTGCTCTGGCGATGCAGGCCGATCAGCGTGGCGGTGATGCCCAGCACCACCAGCAATAAATAGCCCCCGACAAAAATACTCTGTGAATAGAGAAACTGGGTGAGCACCAGAAAATAGGCAAGGAAGATCACCACCACCACATCGCGCCGCGTGCGCATCTCCAGAAGCTTCAGGCTCAACATGACCATGAGCAGGGCCGTGCCCGCGTCGCGCCCGAACACCGTGCCGTAGGTCAACAGCACGCCCGCGAGCGCGGCGAGCATGAGCGTCATGCGCATCAGCCTGCCGGGCAGCACGGCGGGGCGGCGAATACTCCACACCCGCCACGCGCCGAACAGCACGCAGGCGGCGCCGATCCACGCTGGCACGCGCAGCAGGTGCGGCACGGCGACCAGTGCCAGCGCGCCGATGACCCAGATAATGGTTAGCGCCGCGACCGGCGCCTCGCTGATCACGTGGCGCGGTTTCATGCGTGTTTCTCGAACAGGGCCAGCGCTTCGAGACAGGCGCGCTGATGCGCCGCGCCGCTACCCTGGGCGATGTCTTTGCCGGGCAGACGCAACCCGTAGCGCAACTGCGCGCCGTGCGCGTCCAGCACGAAGCGGCACAACAAACTCAGGCGCGACTCGGCATCCATATTGGGCGGCAGCCGCTGCCAGTCCAGCCACAGTTCGCTCACCGCGCCGCCGCTGAACTGCTTGGTGAGCAACACGTCCTGGCGCGCCACGGCCTTCCAGTGCACATGGCGCAGCGAGTCGCCGCTTTGATACTCACGCACGCCGGCGAAATCCTCCGTGCCGCGCCCGCTGCTGGAGTCGGAGCTGGCGGGTTCCGCGTCGGGTAACGGGTGCGGCGCGGCGGGGCGCGGGTAGACCAGGCAGCGGATATCGAGATCAAGGTGCGACCAGGCGCGGAACAGCCCAAGCGGGAAGACCGTGGAGACGGTGAAGCGCCCCATGGACAGCTGGCCGCGCCGCGGCGCGAGCCGCGCCAGCGTCACGGCGCATTGCCGCGGTACGTCGCACGCTACCGGCGCCGCGCCGGGCAACTGCAACGTAATGCTGTCGCGCAGCCCGCCGGGATTTTCCACGTTGACCACAAAGCACGCCTGCTCGCCCGCGAATACCGGCGCAACACGGCCCGCGCTGAAGGTGAGGCCGGAAAGATTGCGATAGGTGTGCAGGATGGACACCATCCCTAAGCTCCCCAGGAGAAAGGTGAGCGCGAAGCCGAGGCCATTGTTGTAATTCACCGAGCCCAGCCACATCACCAGCAGCATCAAACCGAACAGCCAGCCGTAGCGCGTGGGCAGAATGAATACGCGCCGCCGCGTGAGCGTGATCGGCCCGGTTTGCGGGCCCTCGCCGCGCAAAAAACGCGACAGGCGCAGGCGGTCGCGCAGTGAAAGCGGGGCGACCGCGCTCATGATTTTCCGCTAAGGAATGGCCACCGCATTTAAAAGCTGCGTGGCGGCGGCCTGCGTGGCGCGTTGTTCGCCCGCGCCGCGCAAACGGTGGTTCACCACGGACGGCAACACCGCCTGCACGTCCTCCGGCAACACCGCGTTGCGCCCGGCCATGAAGGCCCAGGCCTGCGCGGAGCGCAGCACGGCGAGTCCGGCGCGCGGCGACAGACCGGAGAGATATTTCGGTGAGCTGCGCGAAAACACCAGCAGCGCCTGCACGTAATCGAGCAGCGCATCGGCCACGTGCACGCGCGGCACCTGCGTTTGAATCTCCAGCAGCAGCGCCGCGCCGAGAACCGGCTTGATCTCGGCGATCATCTCGCGCCGCTCGCGGCCTTTCAGCAGCTTACGCTCGGCGTGCGCACCGGGGTAGCCTATTTCCAGGCGCATCATGAAGCGGTCCAGTTGCGATTCCGGCAACGGAAAGGTGCCGACAAGATGGCCGGGGTTTTGCGTGGCGATGACGAAAAAGGGTTCGGGCAGTTTGCGCGTCTCGCCTTCGATAGTGACCTGATGTTCCTCCATCGCCTCCAGCAGCGCGCTCTGCGTTTTGGGCGTGGCGCGGTTCACCTCGTCGGCGAGAATCACCTGGGCGAAGATCGGGCCGGGATGAAATTTGAAATGCCCGCTGTCGCGCTCGTACACCGACACGCCCAGAATATCGGACGGCAGCAAATCGCTGGTGAACTGGACGCGGTTGAACTTGAGCCCCAGGACGGTGGCAAGCACGTGCGCCAGCGTGGTCTTGCCCACGCCCGGCATGTCTTCGATCAACAAGTGACCGCGCGCGATGAGGCAGGCGAGCGCCAAACGCAGCACCGGCTCCTTGCCCAGGATGATTTCATCCGCTTGCTTTACCGCTTTATCCAGCAAATCCTTCATGGTTTCCTCAACGACCCGGCCAACCAACCAGTATAAGAGGTTTGACCAACTCTGGCGAACAGCAGCGCCGCCCGGCGCGGTATCCGCAACGCCCTGTAACACAAGCTTCACGAATACGTCATGCGCGGTTAACCGGCGCGGCCCATGCTTTACCCGGCCACACACACGGAGGATACGCCATGACGTTCACCACGCAACACGCCGAAAGGTTCGAGACGGTTGAGCAGCAGGATGGGTTAAGCCGATGCCTCAACAAAGCGCATGTTTCATAATTAATCGGTTGAGATACTAGGCTTGGCGCGGGGGCCACTGCTTGCGGGCCACTTCGAACAACTCCCAGACGGTAAGTAGCCGGCCGACCCAGAGCAGCAGCTTGTTCCGGGGCGCGCTCAACAGCAGGGCGGCGCTCGTCACCACCAGCACCGGATGGATGCGCACCGCCCGCACGATGGCAAACCCCATGTCCAGCAGCCGCAAACGTTTTTGCAGGTGGGACGCGACATAGGACACCCCACTGCGCTGGGCCGCCGCCCGCGACACCAGGAACTCGCGCCGTCGCCGCAGATATTCCCCACGCGCATTCATGACCGGGATGTCAACCGTTCACGGTCTTTGCGGAGTTCCGCTAGAGTGGTGGAGAACAGCCGTGGCCGGGTCTTGATCTTGTGACGCGCCACCAGCGCGGTGATGACACCGATACCCAAGTATAAGACCGCGAAGCCAGCCAGCACATACAGCCGGTGAGTTTCCCAGAAGGCCATTACGACGAACACGGTAACGAGCACCATGCCCAGCCCGAGAAAAAATAACGACACCAATCCGTACAGAAACAGTTGCCGGACTCTTCCCCCCTCCTCTTCCAGCTCTGTGGAAAGGATCTCTACCCGGGTATGCAGGATCTCGGTGAAAGTCGCCAGCAGCCGCTGCAACGTGGCCAGCAGACCGGTCGCGCGGCCGACCGCCGGGCCGGTGTCGTCGTGCTCCACGCGGTTAGCGCCGACCGGTCAGAATGCCGAGCAGAAAGCCTACCGCGACGGCGATGCCAACCGCCTGCCAAGGGCTTTCATGAACGAGTTCATCGGCCGTCTTGGCCGCCGCCTTGGTTCGGTCAACCAAGTCGCTCTCCACTTCGTGGAGCTTGCGCCTCGCCTCGCGCAGGCCTTCCTCGGCCCGCGCGCGTAGCGCGCCGATTTCGCCCCCGGTCTGGCTGGCGGTTGCCTTGAGCAATTCTTCCGCGTCGCGCAGGACCGTTTTGAAATCCTCGATCAGTCTATCCCTTGCAGCTTGTGTTTCAGTAGCCATACCGTACTCCTTTGCGTGCTTCGCAGGTATTAAAAATACCGGTAGTGTCACGTTGCGCAACACCGTCATCAACTTTCAATCGAATTCCGGGGCACCGCTTGAGCCAGCCACTCCCGATGCGACCCCTTGGAGGACGGCCCCGCATTTCGACAGAACTCACTATATCACGCGGACGCTACGGCTTTATAGGGGTGGTTCGGAAAAATGATTGATCCATATCAAAAAAGTCCGTCTTAAACCACGGACCGCGAAAACCGGCATCGGTAATCAGGATCGGCACGCAGCCGGGCGACAGGCCGGGGTAAGCCTGCGCGCCCCGATAAAAAATCCACCGCCTCCAAGATTCGCCCGGCTCATTAGTTATGCCAGTGCGGCCATGAGAACCAAAGGGGTCATGTTCATTGTATGACTACCCTACCTCATCAGGCAGTAGGCATGGATTTCGGCGGCGAACCGAGCCTGGGCTTGGGCCAGGGCCAGGCAGTCTAGAAAGGTGTGATAGTAATCGCGACCGTGAAAAATGGTCTAACGCCTTCGTCCTCTATGCGTCCCAAGACGCGCCCCCTCTATGCGTCCCCCTTAGAGAGGACCGCGCCCCCTTTATAGAGAGGCCCGAGCTCAAGTTGAGCGGCGCGCCGCATTCGGCGCGACCGCTCGAACGCCGGCTTGGGCGGATGCGCGTCGCTTTGCTTGCTGTGGTATGAGTTTGATTTTGAGCGTGCAGCCCACTGCTTCAGCATATTTCTTGAGCGATACCACGGACGAGGCATGCTTGCCCGCGCTTTCAAGACGCGAAACGGCGCTCTTCGTAGTACCCATGCGAACAGCAACTGCCTCTTGGGTAAGACCTGCACGAGTGCGTGCCGACAGCATTTCGTGGGCAAGCGCGTACTCGATTTCAAGGGCATCATAGGCTGCGCGAAAACCACGACGTTTCGACGCCTTTTCAAGAAAGACGTTTTGATTGTGCGGTACAGGGTTGTATTTAAGTTCAGCCATTTCGTATCTCCTTCATTCGCCTGCGCGCAACCTTGATTCCTTGCTCCGGCGTCTGCCGCGACTTTTTGATGAAAGCATGCACCACCACCACACGTTGCCCGACAAGAAAGCAATAAAATGCTCTCCCAATGCCCGATTTTCCGCGCGGACGTAATTCGAACAAGCCCTCGCCAAAGGCGCGTGAGTGGGGAAGACGCAGATTCGGGCCGTACTCAATCAGGAGTTCGGCAATTCTTGCGTAGTCGGCGACTACATCCGCGGGCTAGGATTCGATCTCGGCCTGCACTCGGGCATGGAAATATTCAATGGAATATCCCATATGCGAAGGTTAGCAAATATGCGAACAATGGTCAATGCCGGGAATGCCCGGCTTTAAGACGCCCGACAGCCTGCTTCAGCCGCTAGTGGAGCCGGCCGGCATCGTCCAGAAAAATGGCTCCCCGCAGGTTGCCGCGTGAGGTGAGGCGGTAAACCGCACCATAAAATTCAATTCTGAGAGTACACGCCATGGGTAGCAGTTTATCAGTCTTGTGAAAATGTCATAATACAAGACGTGACCCCTTTGTGTGCATGCTGGCTAACCAGATGTCCGCTTGCGGGTAGTCCGGGTCAAGCGCGATGCCAGAGGTTTATCGTAGGTGTCTACGTAAGCATCGACGAGCCTGCGGATCATGCGCTGATACTGGGTATGGTGTTTTGTGGCCTCAGATTTGAAGAACTCAACGCTCTTCTTGCTGAGAGCAATGGTAACCTTCACGCCCTCCTCCCGGAAAGCAAGCTCTTCGGGCGGGGGAAGAAAGTTTTGAATGACCCTGGCCTCAATGGGCTCATCGGTGTATTTGATTTTCACGCTCATAAATTACCTTTCCTTTCCGCCAGTAACCGGCGCCAAATATGCGAATGACACCGCCGCGATAGGTAAAGCGGACGGTGAGGATGCCACCCTCGGCCTTGCCGAAACAGAAATAGCGTTTTTCGGTTGCGCCGTGAGCGAGGTCTTCGGCTATGACACGGCAGGGATCAGCAAAGGCGTACTGTGCCAGAGAAAACGGTATTCCGTGTTTTTCCTGATTTTCAGCGTCCTTGCCCGTGTCCCATTCAAACCGTGCTTTCTTCATTAGAGGTCAGCCTAGCACAGTGTAGCATCGGGTGCCCTATAAATATATGGCAATTTATATGCGCTCCAGTCATGTAGGGTAGGCAAATGGATTGTGCTTGCCCAGGCGGATTCAATCCCGATTCGAAGCACGTGGGCAACATGTTGCCCACTCTATCCGGCTCACTTCCGGCTGCAAACCGGAGAGAACATGTACATTGCGAAGCCGCCATCCAAAATGTGTCATTACAAGACTTGGCCCTAAGTTTCCCTATTTCAGGCTGCTTCCGCGTGAAGCCGCACGCCCAGTGCGTGAGCGACTTTGAGGACAGTTGCAAAGCTCGGATTCCCGCTTCCACTAAGAGCTTTGTAAAGACTCTCGCGGCTTAGACCGGCATCGCGTGCTACCTGCGACATTCCCTTCGCACGGGCAATGTCGCCGAGTGCGCGAGCAATACCAGATGCATCTTCAGGGGCTTCAGTAAGCCAAGCGTCAAGGTACTCAGCCATCTCTTCGGGTGTGCGTAGTTGTTCCGCCACGTCGCATGGAACTGTCTTGGTCTTTGCGGATGATTTAGGTGAAATCTTAGACATTTCGAACTCCTCTTAAAGATTCTTGGCAAGTGCGATTGCTGCCTTAACGTCTTGCTGTTGGGTAGATTTATTGCCGCCAACCAGAAGGATAATGATTTCGTTACCTCGCTCTGTGTAGTAGACGCGATAACCTGGCCCGAAATCGATCTTCAACTCGGAAACTCCGTCAGTCAGGTTGCGATGCTGTCCGGGGTTACCGTGAGACCCGCATCTGAATGCGGGCGCGGCCCGCGCGATCCTTAAGGGCGCTTATCCAGTCTCGATATATCTCAGTTGTCTGCACACGCAAAGTCGTAGTGTATCCTATGCGCTACATATGTCAAGCACCTCAGATGCTTGTTGGGGTCGAGCGCAAAGCTAAGCGGCGGCGCAGCCGTCCGCTTGAGCGCCGGGTTAGAGGTTAGTTAATAACAAAAGAGGGTTTTACGATGAGCAAATTGTCGGCTTATGATCGTGAGCGTAGGAGCGTAGGAGCGTAGGGTCAGGTCTAACATTCCAACACTTCAACGAGTCGTCGAACAGCTTATCCTATTAAGCATAAGAATATTGTTGGATTGTTAGACCTGACCCGTTGTTTTGACCGGAAAGGCAAAAGGCAAGACCTGACCCCTCTTACCGCTACACCTTTCTCCCTGCTATTTTTCGGTTCCCGCGACGAGCGCCGGAAATTCCTTGTTCAGCAGCCAGCTCGCGATGGCCTGCGCCGTCTCCTTCTCGACGCCCAGGAAGGCATGGAAACCGTTCTGGCATCTCTGTTTCATCGCCACGCGCCAGTCCCCCCCTGTGACGGTGATCATATCCACCCTGGGTGCTGAGTTCTGGTAGAAGGCCTTTACGCGCTCCACAAGATGATAGGGCGTGTAGGGGCAGGAATCGTCCCGGTGATTCACCAGCAGCACAGGCACGCTGACGGCGCCAAGCCCGAACTCTGTGACCGCGCCGTCCTTGCCGGTCGAACGCGCCGAAGATAGTATCAACCCCGAGATCCCGTCGCTCTTCAGCCGGGTTACGACCGAAGCGACCGACAACGAGGCCAGGCAATGGCCGTGGAGATAAAGCTTACCGCGGTACCGCTCCCGCAGATAGGCGATCACTTTGTGGATGTCCTGCGCATGTTCCGCGCTTTTCCGGAACTGAGGGGCAAGCGTGCTGCGGTCGGATGGGGGCGCGATCACGGCCACGGCGAATCCGCTGCGGCGCAACGTCTCACGCATCGGCCTACGCGCCGTCAGACCGCCGCCCTGGTTCTCTACTTCATAACCCTCGGCTGTCTTGCGAAATGCGACCTCCCCTTCGTGGCCGGGAAAGAGGATGACCACGTCTTTGGAAGTGCCCTCCGGCTCCAGCAGCAGGAACGATTGCGTGACGCCGGGGCGCGTGTCTAAGGTAACGACGCCATCCCCGTAGGCCGCGCCCTGAAGCAGTGCGACAAGCCCAACCAGCACGATTGTGAAGAACACTGTTGCTATTCGCATGTGAATACCCCCTAACTTAAAGTAGACACCCTAAAAAATGCCAGTAAAGGCACCTTCGAGGTGTATAATCTGGCACTCATCATGTAGCGCCTTGTATTAATTGAAGGGGAAATTATGGTACACCCGTGTCGCCGGATAAAAGCACCACTGCAAATCCTCCAAAATTACTAGACCAAGTGCGCGATAAGCTGCGGGTTAAGCATTACAGCATTCGCACTGAGCAAACTTACGTAGACTGGATTAAACGCTTTATTTTCTTCCATGACAAGCAGCATCCTAAAAATCTGGGGGCGCGTGATGTGGAGGCTTTATTCGCACGGTACAGGAGTTGCTTGGCCATTCTGATGTTTCCACAACGATGATCTACACCCATGTTTTGAACCGCGGCGGCAAGGGCGTGCAGAGTCCGCTGGACGGACTGGTTTAAAGCCTTGTTTGTAGTGACCTCCTCCTGGCGCTATACTTGTATAGCAACAGGAGGATTTACTATGTTGGCCTTGAGATTACCGCCGGAGATTGAGCAGCGTTTGGAAGATCTGGCGCGGAGGACCGGCCGCACCAAGAGTTATTACGCCAAAAAGGCCGCGCGCCATGTGTGCAGTTACCGGCTGGTAGTGGCCGGGGAGGAGCTGGGCCAGCTTACCTTCACGCGCAGAAAGCGCTTTAGCGCGCCGGAAACCCGCCTGCTCGAAGATTTGCTGTGCAGTCTGGTCTACCCGCTGCGCAATGCCCTGCTGTATCATGCGGCGCTCAAGGCCGCATTCATGGACCCGCTCACCGGCGTGAATAACCGCGCCACCATGAGTACCACGTTCAACCGCGAAATTGAAATGGCGCGCCGCCATGCCATGCCGCTGGCGCTGGCGATTCTGGACATTGACCACTTCAAGCTCATCAATGACAAATACGGCCACGCCGCGGGCGATTGCGTGCTCAAACAGCTCGCGCAAACCGTGATGAGATGCATCCGCAACACCGACATTCTGTTCCGCTACGGCGGCGAGGAGTTCACCGTGCTGCTCAGCAATACCGCGCCGGGCGGCGCCGTGCTGCTCGCGGAGCGCATCCGGCGTGCGGTGGAAAAGACCGCCTGCGCCTACAACGACACCACCATGCCCGTCACCGTGAGCCTGGGTGTTGCCTTTCTCAAAGAAGGCGATACCGAGGTCGCCTTGTTCGAGCGCGCCGACAACGCGCTTTACCAGGCCAAATACGAAGGACGCAACTGCACCAGACTCGCGGGGTGAGCCGCGAAGCCTTCTTATTTATCCGCCGGCGGCACGTAACCCGCTGGTTTAGCCGAACCCTCTCCGAAGAAGTATTTTTCCATCTCTTGCGCCAGGAACTGGCGCGCCTTCACGTCCATTATGTTGAGGCGGTTTTCGTTGATGAGCATGGTTTGATGCTGCACCCAACTCTTCCACCGCGGCGCTGACGTTTTCGTAAATTCGTTTACCCAGCGCGCCCGGATACGGCGGCGTCTTGAGGCCTTCGGCCTCGCGGCCGAGTTTTACGCAGTGTACCATTCGTGTCATGAGACTCCCTGTGAGCAAGTTGCAGCAATAAACCCTTCACCGGCGCGGCCAGGCCGCGCGCGTCGGGTGAGGTGATGTTATACCAAACCCGATGACCGGGTTCCATCACCACATCATGTATTTTGCTGATCCGCCCCCGCACCGGCGCCATATCGAGATGAA
>JBCKVB010000029.1:0-17166 GCA_038924245.1 Gammaproteobacteria bacterium
GAGCGGGTGCTGATCCCGGAAGGGCATCTCATCGTGCTGGGCTTTAATCCGTGGAGCCTGTGGGGTTTATGGCGCATCGCGCTGCGGCGGAGCGGACGTCCGCCGTGGTGCGGCCGGTTCCTGGGCACGACGCGCCTGAAAGACTGGCTGGCGCTGCTCGGTTTTGATACGCTGGAGGTGCGTTATTATTTTTTCCGTCCGCCCCTGCAAAGCGAGACCGTGATGCAAAAATTGGATTTTCTGGAGCGCCTCGGCGAGCGTTACTGGCCGCGCTTTGCCGGGGCCTACCTGTTGCTGGCCAAAAAGCGCGTGGCCACGCTCACCCCCATCAAGCCGCGCTGGAGCGCGCAGCGCTTGGTGCGCGCGGGCGTGGCCGAGCCGAGCCGGTTCTTGAAAAAATCCATCCATGGATTTTTTCAATCCGGCACATCCTTGTGCCGCACGCGTGTCAGGCATGAGTGATGCGGTGGAGATTTACACCGACGGCGCGTGCCGCGGAAATCCCGGCCCCGGCGGCTGGGGCGCGCTGCTGCGTTATCAGGGGCATGAAAAGACTTTGCGCGGCGCGCAAGAGCACACCACCAACAACCGCATGGAGATGACGGCGGTGGTCAAGGCGCTGGAGTCGCTGAAACGGCCGTGCGCAGTGCGCGTGACGACCGATTCGCAATATGTGAAGCGCGGCATCACCGAGTGGCTGCCGCAGTGGAAGCGGCGCGGCTGGAAGACGGCGGATAAAAAGCCGGTGAAAAATGTGGAACTGTGGCAGGAACTGGAACACGCCGCCGCGCGTCACCAGGTAAGCTGGCACTGGGTGCGCGGGCATCGTGGCCACCCGGAGAACGAGCAGGCCGACCGGCTTGCCAATCAGGCGATAGATGAGATGCTGGAAATGACAGGAGTGCCCTGATGCGGCAAATTGTTCTGGATACGGAAACCACCGGACTGGACGTGAGCGCCGGGCATCGCATTATTGAAATCGGCTGCGTGGAATTGGTAAGCCGACGCAAGACGGGGAACTCGTTTCATTATTATGTGCAGCCGGAGCGCGCGGTGGACCCCGGCGCGTTTCAGGTGCACGGCATCAGCGACGAGGCGCTCGTCGGCAAACCGAAGTTCGCCGACATCGCGCGGGAGTTTCTGGACTTCGTGCGCGGCGCGGAACTGGTGATCCACAACGCGCCGTTCGACATCGCGTTCCTGAATCAGGAACTGAATCTGCTTGGCAAGGACCAGGGCAAGATCGCGGACTACTGCACCGTGACCTGCACTCTGGAGATGGCGCGCCGGCTGCATCCGGGTTTGAGAAATAATCTGGACGAGTTGTGCAAGCGTTATCACGTGGATAATTCGCAGCGCACGCTGCACGGCGCGCAGACCGACGCGGAGATACTGGCCGAGGTGTATCTCGCCATGACCGGCGGACAGGCGAGCCTGCTCGGCGACGCTTCTGCGCCCGGCGCGCAAGCCCCGCCGATCCGGCGCGTGAGCGCTCAACGCAAACCGTTGCCGGTGATAGCGCCGAGCGCCGAGGAGTTGGCCGCGCATCAGGAGCAATGGGTATTGCTGGACAAGGCCAGCGGCGGAAATTGTGTCTGGAAAAAGCTGGAAGCAGAACAGCCGCTGTAATAATTTTGATTATTATCATTCAGGAGCCAAGATGGCTGACAATCGCAGAAGCAAAATCGTCACCCAGGGCGTGCAGCGCTCGCCCAATCGCGCCCTGCTGCGCGCCGTAGGGTTCGGCGACCAGGATTTCGACAAACCCATCGTGGGCGTGGCGAACGCGCACAGCACCATCACGCCCTGCAACATGGGCATCGGCGCGCTCGCCGCGCGCGCCGAGGCGGCGCTGAAAAAGGCCGGTGCCATGCCGCAGATATTCGGCACCATCACCATCTCGGACGGCATCTCCATGGGCACCGAGGGCATGAAATATTCGCTGGTGTCGCGCGAGGTGATCGCGGATTCCATCGAAACCGTGTGCAACGGCCAGAGCATGGACGGCGTGATCGCCATCGGCGGCTGCGACAAGAACATGCCGGGCGCGATGATCGCCATGGCGCGTTTGAACATCCCCGCGATCTTCGTCTACGGCGGCACCATCAAGCCCGGCCGCTACAAAGACCGCGATCTCACCATCGTGAGTTCCTTTGAAGCGGTCGGTCAGTACACCGCGCATAAAATAGACGAACAGGAGCTGATGGAAATTGAACGCCACGCCTGCCCCGGCGCGGGTTCCTGCGGCGGCATGTACACCGCGAACACCATGTCTTCTATTTTTGAAGCCATGGGCATGAGCCTGCCGTATTCCTCGACCATGGCGACGGAGGATGAGGAAAAGGCCAACAGCGCGGCCAGGTCAGCCGAAGTGCTGGTGGATGCAATCAAAAAACAAATCCTGCCGCACCAGATACTCACCCGCAAGGCGTTTGGAAACGCCATCGCCGTGACCATGGCGGTGGGCGGTTCCACCAATGCCGTGCTGCATCTGCTCGCCATCGCGCACGCCGCGCAGGTGCCGCTCACGATTGACGACTTTGAACCTATGCGCGCGCGCGTGCCGGTGTTGTGTGACCTCAAACCCTCCGGGCGTTACGTCGCCACCGATCTGCACCGGGCGGGCGGTATCCCGCAGGTGATGAAGATATTGCTCGCGCACGGCGTGTTGCACGGCGACGCGCTCACCATCACCGGTCAGACCGTCACGGAAGTTTTAAAAGACGTGCCGGCGGAACCGCGCAAAGATCAGGATGTGATACGTCCATGGAATAATCCTGTTTATGCGCAAGGACACCTTGCCATCTTGAAGGGCAATCTCGCGCCGGAAGGCGCGGTGGCCAAGATCACCGGCTTCGAGAGGCACAACATCACCGGGCCGGCGCGCGTATTTGATTCGGAAGAGGCGTGCATGGCGGAGATTCTGGCGCGCAAGATCAAGGCGGGCGACGTGGTGGTGATCCGCTACGAAGGTCCCAAGGGAGGCCCCGGTATGCGCGAGATGCTCTCGCCTACCTCGGCCATCATCGGTGAAGGCCTGGGTGATTCCGTGGGATTGATTACCGACGGACGCTTCTCCGGCGCCACCTACGGCATGGTGGTGGGCCACGTCGCGCCCGAAGCCTTTGTCGGCGGCACTATCGCGCTGGTGCAGGAGGGCGACAGCATTACCATAGACGCCGACGCGCGCTTGCTGCAGCTCAATGTACCAGACGAAGAAATCGCGCGCCGCCGCGCGCAATGGAAACCGCCCGCGCCCCGTTACACGCGCGGCGTGCTGGCGAAATATGCCAAACAGGTGTCCAGCAGCAGCTTGGGCGCGGTGACGGATTAGGCGATAAGGCGTCATCATATGAAACCCAAAGTGGTCAAATCCGGCGTCGAATGGAAAAAGCAGCTCACGCCGCGGCAATATGAAGTGACGCGCAAGCACGGCACCGAGCGCGCGTTCAGCGGCGAGTATCACGCTATCAAAGATGAGGGTGTTTACCAGTGCGTGTGCTGTGGCAACGAACTGTTCAGTTCGGAGGCAAAATATGACTCCGGCAGCGGCTGGCCGAGTTACTGGTCGCCGATAAATACAGAGGCGGTCACCGCTAAAGACGACAACAGTCTGTTCACGCGCAGGACGGAAGTCTTGTGCAGCGCGTGCGACGCGCATCTCGGTCATGTGTTTCCGGATGGCCCCGAACCCACCGGGTTACGCTATTGCATCAATTCCGCCGCACTGAAATTGGCCAAAAAGGCCTGAAACAACGGGTATAATAGGCGCCTTGCTTAAGGCCCTGTCATGCCGGAAAAAAATAACAATCTCGCGTTTGTAAACTGGTTTCGCCACTCCGCGCCTTATATCAAGGCGCATCGCGGACGCACGTTCGTGGTCACGTTCGGCGGCGAGATGGCGGCCGATGCGCGCTTCCCCCATTTCATCCATGACGTCGCGCTGCTCAACACCCTGGGCGTGCGGCTGGTGCTGGTGCACGGCGCGCGCCCGCAGATCGAAGAACGTTTGCGCGAGCACGGCGTTAAAACCTGTTATCACAACGGCCTGCGCGTGACCGGCGCCGCAGCGCTCGCCTGCGTGAAGCAGGCGGCGGGCGCGCTGCGCGTGGAGATCGAGGCCCTGCTCTCCATGGGCGTGGCCAACTCCCCCATGGCGGGCGCACGCATCCGCGTCGCCTCCGGAAACTTCATCACCGCGCGGCCGCTCGGCGTGCGCGATGGCGTGGATTTCGAGCACACCGGCGAAGTGCGGCGCGTGGACGCGCAGGCGCTGCAAAAGGCGCTGGACGACAACGCCGTGGTGCTGCTCTCGCCCCTCGGTTATTCACCCACGGGCGAAGTGTTTAATTTAAGTGCGGAAGATGTCGCCACGGCGGTGGCGGTGGAACTGCGTGCCGACAAGTTGTTGTGCCTGACCGAAGGACCGGGTCTGGTGGATGAGAAAAAGCATTTAATACGGCAATTAACGCTCAGCGAGGCGCAAAAGTTATTGTCCGGCAAACGCGCGCCCGCCGATGCCGTGAAGCGTCACCTCGCCTCTGCCGTGCAGGCGTGTCAGAATGGCGTGCGGCGCGTGCATCTCATCAGCCGTCACACCGACGGCGCCCTGCTGCTGGAATTATTCACGCGCGACGGCGCCGGCACGCTCATCGCGGGCGATGCCTACGAAGACACGCGCGCCGCGACGATAGAGGACGCCGGCGGCATTCTGGAACTCATTGCGCCACTCGAAGAAGAAGGCGTGCTGGTGCGCCGCTCGCGCGAGAGACTGGAAACCGAGATCGGCTACTTCACCGTCATGGAACGCGACGGCGCGGTAATCGCCTGCGCTGCGCTGTATCCCTACCCCAAGGAAGGAGTGGGCGAACTCGCCTGCCTGGTCGTGCACCCGGACTATCAAGACACAGGCCGCGGCGAGGCGCTGCTTGAGCACATGGAACGCAAAGCGAAGCAGCAGAAGGTCAAGCAACTGTTCGTGCTCACCACACACGCCGCGCACTGGTTCGTCGAGCGCGGCTTCAAGGCGGCGGATATCAAGGTGCTGCCCGTCGCGCGTCAACAACTCTACAACTATCAGCGCAATTCGAAGGTGCTGGTGAAGAAGCTATAATGGCGGAGGCGGTGAGATTCGAACTCACGAAGGACTTGCGCCCTTGGCAGTTTTCAAGACTGCTGCCTTAAACCACTCGGCCACGCCTCCAGAGCAAGGCAGGATACCGAAAACCGCCTGCTATCGCCAGCTATTGATCTTTACGCAAAGTTGCGTATGCTATGAATTCAGGGCCGCCTGCGGCGGGCTGATTCTGTAGCAAAAATAACCCATTGAAATTCAGGAGTTTGACGCCATGAACACTTACCCTTACCAGTCTGTCACCGCAACCAGATCGGCGGAATCGGTTCTTGCCGGTAACGCGCTGATCCGCAACACCTATATGTTGCTGGCGATGACGCTGTTGTTCAGCGCGGCGAGCGCCGGGGTTTCCATGGCGCTGAACCTGCCGCACCCCGGCATCATTATTACCCTGCTGGGGTATTTCGGGCTGTTATTCCTTACTTACAAGCTGCGCAACAGCGCGTGGGGCCTGGCTTCCGTGTTCGCCCTGACCGGATTCATGGGGCTGACCCTGGGGCCGATACTGAACGCCTATCTGAGCCTGCCGAACGGCCATCAAATCGTGATGATGGCGCTGGGCGGCACGGGCGCGATCTTTATCGGGTTGTCGGCTTACGCGCTCACCACGCGCAGGGACTTCAGCTACATGGGCGGTTTTCTCGTGGCCGGGATTATGGTGGCGTTTCTGGCCGGCCTGGGCGCGATATTTTTCAGTCTGCCGGGGCTGGCGCTCGCGGTATCGGCCATGTTCGTATTGCTGATGTGCGGCCTGATACTCTATCAGACAAGTCAGCTTGTGAACGGCGGGGAAACGAATTATATTCTGGCCACGGTTACGCTCTATGTGAGCATTTACAATCTGTTTACCAGTCTGCTGCATCTGCTCGGCGCCTTCAACAGAGACGAGTGAGCACGGATAGTGTCCACACCACCAAGCCCCGGCGGGCGACCGCCGGGGCTTTTTTTATGCTGCACAGGGAACAGCGCAGCGAAGGGTTCTGCCACTCTTAAATCAGCAGTTTCTGCAATTTCTCCACCTCAACGAGAATGACCTTACCATCCTGGAGCGCTACCGCGAGGTGCTGCTGTAGGACAGGGAGCGCTTCCCCCTCCTTTGCCATGTGGTGGCATATCTCTTGCGCGGCGGCTTGACGGGCTCGGTCAGCAGGGGTATAAACCATGGGATGCCTTGTTATTTAAACTGCGGTCAGACGCGATACAGACGCACCTTGGGCGCGTTGCTTGCCGTGCTGTGGCTGAACGTGATCGCCCTGCCGTGCGTCATGGCGCAGCCGTTTCCCACCGTAGAGCAAGACTGTCCCTCCTGCCCCGATCACGATACTGACGGCGCGGCGCAAGCGTCCGTCATGGATTGCGCTGCCGCGCAGCATTGCGCGGTGATGCTGGACGAACAGCCCGGCACCCTGGCCAATGCATTGCCGTATGCCGTGGCGCAACCCTTTATGATGCCGTTGTGGACGCATGTTGCGCCCGCGCCGCGCGCTGTTTTTCAACCCCCCTCGTCTTATTCCACACTTACCCCGCTAGAGAGACTACCCGTCCTGCGCATTTGATCGTTCGCCTTTGAAAAATCCTTTGCTGCACGATTTTCAAGGAGAACGAAGATGCGCTGTTTATCTCTGGCCGCTTACGGCCTGTTTTTAACCTTGTGCGCCGTTGCATTCAATGCAACGGCGGATGACACGTTATCACCACTCACGCTCACCGAGGCGGAACGCCTGGCCTTGGAGGGCGATCCCCTCACGCGCCGCTATGACGCGCAGGCGCAAGCCTACGCCGAACAAGCCGTGGCCGACGCGCAATGGCCCGATCCCAGCCTGAGCCTGGGCGTGCAGGATCTGCCCACGGAGAGCTTCAGCGCCACACAAGACGATTTCACCATGCTCAAGCTCGGCGTGAGCCAAGCGATTCCGCCCGGCGCCACCTTGCGCTATCGCGCTGAGCAGAGCGAGGCCCTGTCCGAGTCCGAGGCCGCGCGCGCCGAGGAGCAAAAACGCAAACTGTTGAATGAGCTGCGCGCCGGTTGGCTGGAATGGGTTTACCAGACGCGCGCCATCGAGACGGTGCAAAACAGCCGCGCGCTGTTGCAACAACTGGCGCACGTCACGCAATCCCAGTACGGCGCGGGGCTGGCGAGCGCGCAGGATTTGCTCGGCGCGGAATTGGAGCTGCGCCTGCTTAAGGAGCGCGAGGCCGCCTTACACGCCGCGCGCGACACGGCGCGCGCGGATATTGCCAGGTGGCTGGGCCAGCACTCGCTGAGCCGCGCCTTGGCCGGGGAATTTCCCACGTTACCGGAACCTGATAACCGCGCCACCCTCGCGGCGCAACTGGAACGCCATCCGCTGATGCAAGTGGAGGATGCCATGGTGCGCGCGGGGGAGAGTGAGATCGGTATGGCGCGCGAACAATACAAGCCCGCGTGGGGTCTGGGTATAGATTATGGTTTGCGCGGCGCGGGGCGCAGTGATTTTCTCTCCGCGGGCGTAACAGTCGAACTGCCCATCTTCACCGGTAAGCGCCAGGACCGGCGCTTGGCGGCGAGCCGGCAGCAGGTCCAGGCGGCGCGCTATGAACGCGAAGACCGCCGGCGTGAGTTACTGCACCGTTTGGATACCGCTTACGCGCAGTGGAATGGTTTGAGCGAGCGCGTGGCGATTTATGAGAACGAAATTCTTCCGCAGGCCACGCAAAACGCCGAGCTTGCGCTCAAGTCCTATCAGAGCAATGCCGGTGATTTCGCGGGCGTGATGCGCGCGCGCATCACTTTGCTAGAGGCACAACTGGAAGCGTTGCGCCTGCGCGTGGAGCGCGCCAAGGCGCAGGCCAATCTGCTCTATCTCTCAGGAGAACGCACATGAATAAAAAAATCTGGTTTCTCGCGCTGCTGTTGTTACTGACGGGCGTGGTGGTGGGCATGCTGGTGCAGCGCTATGGCGCGGACAGGTCCATGCCATCCTCCGAAAAGATGAATACGGCTGACAAAAAAGTGCTGTTTTACCGCCACCCCATGAACCATTCCATCACCTCGGATAAACCGCGTAAAGATGAAATGGGTATGGACTACATTCCGGTATATGCAGGCGCAGAGCCTGTCACCGCCGGGGATGAGCGCCAGGTGAGCATCGCGCCGCAGATGGTGCACAACATGGGGGTGCGCACGGCGCGCGTCGAGCGCGGTCCCCTGGTCCAGACCATCAACACTGTGGGTTACGTCGGAGTGGACGAAGGGCGCATACAGCGCGTGCACCTGCGTACGGAAGCCTGGGCGGAGAACGTCCAGGTGAAGTTCGTCGGCCAGCGCGTGCGCGCCGGTGAACTGTTGTTTGAGATTTATTCCCCCAAGCTGTTGAGCGCGCAAGAGGAGTACCTGGCGTGGCTCGCTGCGGACAATGAGGCCCTGCAACGGGGCGCACGCACGCGCCTGAAAACGTTGGGTGTCGCGGAGGCGCAGATCAAGCAGCTCGAAACTACGCGCCGCCCCGCGCGTCTGATCAGCGTCCTTGCGCCGCAAGATGGCGTAGTAACGGCGCTGAATATCCGCCCCGGCGTGTACCTGGAACCCGCCACCGAAGCCTTGACGCTGGCGGATCTGTCCAGCGTGTGGGTGCTGGTGAAGGTGTTCGCGCAACAGGCGGGTGCGTTGCGCGTGGGCCAGGAGGCGGAGGTGCGTAGCGCGGACCGGCCGGGGCAAACATGGCGCGGAAAAGTGGATTACCTCTATCCCGGCATAGACCCCGTCACGCGCACGCTCAAGGCGCGACTGCGCTTCGACAATCCGGAAGAAATCCTGAAACCCAACATGTATGCCGAGGTGCGCGTCTTTGTGGGCGAAGAACGCGAGGCGCTGAGCGTGCCGCGCGAGGCGCTGATCCGCACCGGCACGGAGAGCCGCGTGATTGTGGCGCTCGGGGAGGGAAAGTTCACACCACGCACGGTCGAGGCGGGCGGCGAGTTCGGCGAGCGCATTGAAATTCTTTCGGGTTTGGAAGAAGGTGAACAGGTCGTGACCTCCGGACAGTTTTTGCTCGATTCCGAAAGCAATCTCAAGGCGGGATTGCAACGCCTGAGCGCGCCTGACGCCGAGAAAAAGCAGGAAAAGACTGCACAAGGCAGAGGCATCATCGAAAGCATACAAGATGGCAAAATCACCATCAGCCATGAGCCTGTTGCCGCTATGAGTTGGCCCGCCATGACCATGGATTTCCGCCTCCCTGGCGGCACGGCGGCGATCTCACTCAAACCGGGCGCGCGTATCGAATTCGAGTTTCACGAGGAGGATGGCGACTTTGTGATTAGCAGAATCACGCCGCTGCGGGGAGAGACGCAATGATTGCGCGCATCATCGGCTGGTCGCTGGATAATCGTTTTCTGGTGCTGCTGCTCGCGTTCATTCTTACCGGCTGGGGCCTGTATGCGGTAAAGAACACACCGCTCGATGCCATTCCCGATCTCTCCGACGTGCAGGTCATCATCAAGACCAGTTATCCCGGTCAGGCGCCGCAAGTGGTGGAGGATCAGGTGACCTATCCGCTCACTACGACCATGCTCTCGGTGCCGGAAGCCACCACGGTGCGCGGTTACTCTTTCTTCGGCGACTCTTATGTCTATGTATTATTCGCCGACGGCACCGATCCTTACTGGGCGCGCTCGCGGGTGCTGGAGTATTTGAGTCAAGTGACTGACCGTCTGCCTGAGGCTGCGCGCCCCGCGCTGGGGCCGGACGCCACCGGCGTGGGTTGGATTTACGAGTATGCGCTGCTCGACCGCAGCGGTAAACACGATCTCGCACAACTGCGCAGTTTGCAGGATTGGTTTCTAAAATTTGAATTGCGTTCCGTTCCGGGCGTGGCCGAGGTGGCGACACTGGGCGGCATGGTGAAGCAATATCAAATCGTGGTGAGCCCTGAACGCCTGCGCGCTTACAACCTCACCCTGGCCACGTTGCGCGCCGCGGTCGAACAGGCCAACCAGGAAGTCGGCGCTTCGGTAATTGAAATGGCCGAGGCGGAGTATCTGATCCGGGCCAAGGGTTATCTCACGGGCATTGAGGATTTGCGCGCCGTGCCGGTGGGCGTCAGACAAAACGGCACCCCCGTGCTGCTGGAGGATGTCGCGGAGATACGCCTCGGTCCGCAGTTGCGCCAGGGCATCGCGGAATTGAACGGCGAGGGCGAAGTGGTGGGCGGCATTATCGTGATGCGCTCCGGCAAGAACGCGCTCACCACCATCGCCGCGGTCAAGGCCAAGCTTGCCGAAATCAAGCAACAACTCCCGCAAGGCGTGGAGATTGTCGAGACCTATGACCGCTCCGGTCTTATCCTGCGCGCGGTGAATAATCTCAGGGAAAAATTAATTATAGAGTTCATCGTCGTGGCGCTGGTGTGCGCGGCGTTTTTGCTGCATGTGCGCTCGGCCCTGGTCGCGGTTATCACTCTGCCGCTCGGCATCCTCGCGGCGTTTCTCGTCATGTACTATCAGGGCATCAACGCGAACATCATGTCGCTCGGCGGCATTGCGATTGCCGTGGGCGCGATGGTGGACGCCGCCGTGGTGATGATCGAAAACGTCCACAAACACCTGGAGCGCGGCGCGGCGACGGGACAGCAACGCTGGGAACTGATGCAAAAAGCGGCGACCGAGGTCGGGCCGCCGTTGTTCTTCGCGCTGCTCATCATCACCGTGAGTTTTTTGCCGGTGTTCACCCTGGAAGGGCAGGAAGGCCGCTTGTTCGCGCCGCTCGCTTACACCAAGACCTACGCGATGGCCGCCGCGGCGCTGCTGTCCATTACCCTGATACCGGTGCTGATGGGTTATTTCATCCGCGGCAGGATCGCCCCGGAGCATAAAAACCCCATCAGCCGCGTGCTCATTGCTTTATACAAACCGCTGTTACAAGCGGTGTTGCGCGCCCCTGGCTTGAGCGTGCTGGTCGCGCTGTTATTGATAGCGAGCATCGCTTATCCGCTCGCTCGTTTGGGCAGCGAGTTCATGCCCGACATGGACGAAGGCGATCTCATGTACATGCCCACACTGTTGCCCGGCGTGTCCATCGGCAAGGCCATCGCTGTCGGTATACGCCAGCAGATCAAACAACGCGTCGCCGAGCGGCTGGCGGCGCATAAACGCCCGCCTGGATTGGCCGTCATTCTGGTCGGCGCCGATCCGGCCTCGCAGGTCTATGTGGCGGGCAAACGCAAGGCGTGTGAGGAGACCGGCTTTCTCTCGCTCTCGCATGACCTGCCTGTGGATACCAGTGAATCCGCGCTGCTCACACTCATAGACAGCTTGAACAACAACCCCGCCATAGACGGCATTCTGGTACAGCTTCCGCTGCCCGCGCACATCAACACCGAAACGGTGATCGAGCGCATCCGCCCCGACAAGGACGTGGACGGGTTTCACCCTTACAACGTGGGACGGCTTGCGCTGCGCCTGCCTTTGTTGCGCCCCTGCACGCCGCGCGGCGTGATAACACTTTTGGAAGGCACGGGCGAAAAGCTCGCCGGCAAACATGCGGTAATCGTCGGCGCTTCCAATATCGTGGGGCGGCCCATGGCGTTGGAGTTATTGATGGCGGGCTGCACGGTGACCATCTGCCACCGTTTCACGGAAAATCTGTCCGCGCACGTCGAACGCGCGGATATTCTGGTCGCCGCCGTGGGCAAGCCCGGCCTGATCAAAGGCGCCTGGATCAAACCGTGGAGTATCGTGATAGACATCGGCATGAACCGTTTGGAAAACGGCGCGCTGGTGGGTGACGTGGAGTTTGAGCCCGCCAAAAAACGCGCCGCGTGGATTACCCCGGTGCCGGGCGGCGTGGGGCCGATGACCGTGGCCACGCTGTTGCAAAATACACTTTACGCAGCGGAGCAGTTTCATGATCGGCCATGAACGCCAAACCGCATTAAGCGTTTTTTGCACTTGCAAGACCTGACGTCTTGTTGAAAAACGAGTTTCCCAACAAACCGTCGATGCGCATCAACGCCCATGAGCATTTTCATGTTCGTTAATGGTCATGGTCATGGTGGTCATGTGCGTTGCCCTCTCCAGACACATCGCGCGCCTCCACCTTGGGGAGGGATTTGACGCCGATGCCATAACGGTACACCAGTTCAGCGCCGTGCCAGGCCGTCGTCAGCAGCAGCGCCAAGGCAAGCAACATGGTCACCAGAAATGTCGCGGAGGTGGCCGTCACCTTGCGCCGGTAACGCCATACCGACCAACCCGTCAGAATCAAAAACAGGGTCAGGGTGGCTAGCGCCCAATTGCGGTGTTCGCTCATTGCCGCGTGCGACGGCGTATCGTGCACTACGCTGTTAAAGGCCAAAAAGCCGAAAATGGCGGTGACCACGCCAAACGCCGTCCCCAGCCACAAATTCCAGCGCGCCAGGACTATCCACTCCGCATGGAGCGCCGGGGACTTAATCAGCGGCATTATCAGCGGCATTGACAAATAAAACAACGCGGCCAGCGACCACAGCGCCACGGTAAAATGCACAAAAACAGGATGCCAATTGGGTATGATCTCGATCATGGTTCGTCCTTTACTTAACCGGCGTGATGCTGATGATGCGATATTTGCCGTCCACCTTCTCCAGCTCAAAGTCCACCTTCATGCCGGGTTTGATGCCGTCCAGCAGGGCGGCATCCTTGACTGAAAAGCCCATGGTCATGGCGGACCAGCCCAGGCTTTCCATGGGTCCGTGCGTGAGATTGACCTTGCCCGCCTTGGCATCAACGCTGTTCACGGTACCCTGCCCGCGATGGGTGTTTTTATTTTGCGTCTGATCTCCCGTGCCGGACATCTTGTGATCCTTCATGCCGGGTGTGTCGTGCATACCGCTATCCGCCTGTGCGGGCAAAGACAGCACGCCGAGTAATGCAATTGAAATAACCACACCAGATACTGTTTTCATACTCATCTCCTTGTTACCAGTTAATAAAACTTTACCGCCCCTCACCCTCGCCCTCTCCCCCTTTAGGGGGAGAGGGAATCCAAGGGATCAGAACATTACTTCTGAGCTATCAATCAATTTATACAACATGCGCTATCTTCAGCCTGGCTTCGGAACTTTGCTTTCATCCAGTTCATAAGCCACCGTGCCCTGGGGATGCTTGTACCAGCCCGGGTCTCGGTAGTCACCGGGCGCGATGTTCTCGCGTACCTTGACCACCGTGAACATGCCGCCCATCTCGATCGGGCCAAACGGCCCTTTGCCGGTCATCATGGGGATGGTGTTCTCCGGCAACAGCATGCCCATCTCTTCCATCTTGGCCATCTCGGCCATGCCGTACTCGCCCATCGCCATGTAATCGGGCAACAACGCTCCGATTTTCTCCGCCACGCCTCTTTGATTTACGCCAAACATGTTGGGGATATCGTGCCCCATCGCGTTCATGGTGTGATGCGACTTGTGGCAGTGCAGCGCCCAATCGCCCGGCTGGTCGGCGACGAATTCAACGGTGCGCAGCGTGCCCACCGGAACGTTCACCGATGTCTCCGGCCATTGCGCGGAAGGCGGCAGCCATCCGCCGTCGGTTCCGGTGACCATGAAGGCGTAACCGTGTATGTGAATCGGATGCGAGGTCATGCTGACGTTGCCGAGGCGGATGCGTACGCGGTCGCCGAGACGCACCGCCAGCGGATCAATGCCGGGGAAGACGCGGCTGTTAAACGTCCACATGTTGAAATCGAGCATCTCCATCGGATTCACCGCGTAGGTGCCGGGGTCTATGTCCCAGGCGTGCAGCATGATGCAGAAGTCGCGGTCAATGCGCGGATTTTCCGGCGTGCGCGGATGAATGATGAACATGCCCATCAAGCCCATCGCCATCTGCAGCATTTCATCCGAATGGGTGTGGTACATAAAGGTGCCGTTTTGGAGCAAGGGGAACTCATAGACAAACGTCTTGCCGGGCGGGATGTGGGGTTGGGTAAGCCCGCCGACGCCATCCATGCCGTTCGGCAGGAACAGGCCGTGCCAGTGTATCGTGGTCGGCTCGGAAAGCTTGTTGGTCACCAGAAAGCGCACGCGGTCGCCCTCCACCGCTTCGATAGTCGGTCCCGGCGTTTGCCCGTTGTATCCCATGCAGTTGACCACCATGCCGGGCGCGAACTCCCGCTTCACCATCCCGACCTCGATGCGAAATTCCTTTACGCCGTTCACCATTTTCCACAGCATCGTGCTGCCGTTGGGCGTGACCACCGGTGTGTAGTGCGCGCCTTTGGACGCGGGGAGAGGCGCGCGCGTGCGTGCAGCGTGGGCTTCCGCCGATAATGCGCCCTGCGATAACAGCGTGGAACCACCCGCGAACATCGCCGCGCTGGACAGCAGCATTTCCCGTCGTGTCATTTTCATAATCAGTGTCCTCCTTCGTGAGACGGTGTTTTAGATGGCGTTGGGGTTGCCGGCGGAGCCGGAGCGGATTCCGGCGCGGATTCCGGTTCGGGCGTTGCGCCCGCCGCGGCCAGCCGCCCGCCCAGGGCGCGCTCCAGTTCCGCGTAGGCGATCCAGTAATCGCGCAACGCCTGGATATAAGCCCGCCCGGCGTTGATCTGGTTTTGTTTGGCGAGCAAGAGATCGTAAACGCCCAGCAGCATGCCGTTGTAACGCAGCTGAGTTTCATTGACGATCTCTTCATTCAACGGCAGCAATACCGCGCGGTGGTATTTCACTTCCTCGCGCGCCGCGAGCAGCTTGCCGCGCGCCTCGCGCACCTGCGAACGGATGTCCACCGCCAGAGCGCCCATGCGTTGCTCCGCCGCGCGCCGTTGTGCTTCCAGTCCGGCAATCCTGGCCTGGCCTTGATCGAACAGCGGCAAGCCGAGCTCGATGCTGGGACCCCTCAAAGACTCACCGTCAGCCGCACGCTGAGTGGTGAAACCGATGCCGAACACGTTCAGGAAACGGAAGTTGCGATTCATATTCAAGGCATAGGTGATGGCCTCGATTTCCTTTTGCGCCGCCGCGAGATCGAGACGTTGCGCAACGGCCAGCGACTCCAGCCGCTCGAGGGCGGGCATGTCATCGGGCAGCTCGGCGAGCCTGCGCGGAACCTTCCAGTTCACATCCACGCCCCACAAACCCATGAGCCGGTTGAGCTTCTCGCGGTCGCTGTTGAGCTGTGTCTCGGTACGCGCCTGCTCCAGCAAGGCTTGTGCGTAAAAGGTCTGTTGCAGGTTCTGGTTCAAGCGGTTGAGCGTGCCCGCCTCATACTGACGCTGCGCCAAGTCCGCCGCCGCCTCCGTCGCACCCACCACGCTCTGCAACATCTCCAGCGACTGCTCGTCGCCCTCCACGGTGTAATACATCGCCCTGACGTCCGCGGCGAGTGTCAGCACCTTGGCGGCGACCTCCGCCTTGACCTGCTCAAAATTGCTGGACGCCACCCGCGCTCGCGCGGAAAGCGTGAAGACGTTCAAGAAATCCTCCACCACGCTCAGGGTGCGCTCGGTGCCGGTGCCGGTGTTGAGTATCTCGACGCTGAACACCGGATTGCTCAACAAGCCCGCCTGCACCAGGTCCGCCTGGGCGATGCCGAGTCTTTCAAATTCGGCCTGCAACTCACGATTATTAAGCAACGCGATTTGCACCGCCTCATCCACGGTCAAGGTGTCTTGCAGCAAGTCGCGCACGGCCTTGGAGACGGCCTCATTCTCCGCGCCGCCGCGATTCCATTGCACCTTCTGGTCGAGGCGCTTGCCCACTTGCTGCTGGACATCCGTAAAACCGGAGCCGGAAGGAATGCTGGCGCAGCCCGCCAAAAACACCACGCTCAGTAGCGCCAACACACGGACGGGATTTCCCCGGCCTGCGCTCATCACCTTATCAATGCTCATGGGACGCCTCCTCCGGCTCTTCTTGCGTCTTTGGGCTCATATCCATCATCCCTTCATGCATGCCCTGCATCGAATCCATATTCTTCATGGACTCATGCCCCATGCCCTTTTTGCCAGAACGCGAAAAACTCTTGTAAGACTTAAGCGGACTGGTTGCCGATGGCAAGGGAGATTCTTCCGCCTGCGCGCTGGCGGGATGGGTATCCGGGATGCTTAGCGGTTGAGTGCTCGCGCACCCCGCGATCAGCAGCGGTACGGATATACCCCATACCAGCGCGCGCCATACAGCGCATTTGTTGAACATTTTTTGTTCCTCTCAGCCAAGAACCCTATGCATGGCCGCGTGTGCGGCGCATCGAAGGAAACGAACCATGCGCGACCCAAACGCGGGACGCACACAGTCAAACAGGCATAAAGCCTGCCAACAATCAGCTAAGGGAGCTTTGAGGGGGTCTTGAAGCGGTGGAAACAACGATCCCTGAGACAGGGACGGAGAGCACAAAATGCTGAGTAACAGAAGAAACATTCATTACAGGCGGCAAGGAAACCGGCCCCGCCAGACAGTGCGCGCCACAGGCGCTGTGGTTATGGCCCTTGGCATGGTCATGGCCTGTGCCCTGGTCTTTATCCACACCCGCATGCGGGTAGCCGGCCGCTTGCTCGCAATCAGCCATGTCATGGCCCATCTGACCAGCCATGTGCTGGGCAGGGTCCGCAGCATGCCCCGCCAAACCCTCGGCCAGCGCCGCAACGCCGGGCCCCAGCGCCAGACTCAGCACCAGCAGAAAATGGATAAAGGAACGGGGCATCATTGTTGTTAATCTATACCGCGCCAATTGATCTTGTCAACGTAAGACCACGGAATTATTACCGAGTTCATATTTTTACCATGAAAAACAATGCCGCACCCAACAGCAGCAACCAGTTCACAACTGTACTCTCTTCCCATGGGAGAAGGTCAAGGGCGTCAACTGCTCGTTTCGAGCCTGCCCCGGATTTGATCCGGGGTAACCGCCGTGGCTCGTGCCATCGTCGCGCAGGTCGTTGTGATAAACAGCACCAGGAAATTCGATTCGGAGAGTGCGCGCCATGGTTGGCATGTTTATCAGTCTTGTGAAAATATCACAATACAAGATGTGACCCCTTTGCTTGTGGAGACAGTATCACAAAATCGACGGGGAAGGCA
>JBCKVB010000030.1:0-16870 GCA_038924245.1 Gammaproteobacteria bacterium
CGATCCGGTGCGTTACAAGCAGCGTCCCGACAAAAAGGACGAGGACATGCGCGCCAAGGCGCAGCGCATGGAGTATTACGCCACCAGCGGGAAGCTGATCCTGCAGGATGGCGCGCACCTGTGGCACGAGGGCAATGAGTTCAGCGGCAACCGCATCGAGTACGACACGCGCGCCGACGTGGTCATCGCCACCAAGGCCCCGTCGGGCAAGGAGCGCGTGCAGGTGGTGATTCCACCCAAGGGCAAGCGTGCGCCGGGCTTCGATGCGCCATGAGCAAGCTTGCGGCCTCGCGCCTGGTCAAGCGCTACAAGGCGCGCGAGGTGGTGAGCTCGGTGTCGCTGGAGGTGGGCAGCGGTGAAGTGGTGGGGCTGCTGGGGCCGAACGGGGCGGGCAAGACCACCTGCTTTTACATGATCGTGGGCCTGGTGCCCGCCGACGGCGGGGCGATCCGTCTGGACGAATTCGACATCACCGCCTATCCCATGCACGCGCGCGCGCGCCTGGGGCTGGGCTATCTGCCGCAAGAGCCGTCGGTGTTCCGCAAGCTGAGCGTGGCGGAGAATATCCTCGCGGTGCTGCAACTACGTCCGGAGCTTAAGCCAGAGGAACAAGAGCAGCAGCTCGAAGACCTGCTGCGCGAGTTCCACATCACCCACCTGCGCGATAATCTGGGCTTCAGCCTGTCCGGCGGCGAGCGGCGGCGGGTGGAGATCGCGCGCGCGCTGGCCGCCGAGCCGCTGTTCATCCTACTCGACGAGCCGTTCGCCGGCGTGGACCCGATCTCGGTGCTGGATATCCAAGCCATCATCAAGCATCTCGCGGCGCGCGGCATCGGGGTGCTGATCACCGACCACAAGGTGCGCGAAACCCTGGGGATATGCGGGCGCGCCTACATCATGAGCGAAGGGGTGTTGATCGCCGCGGGCGAGCCGGAGGCGGTGCTCAAGAATGAGCGCGTGCAACAGGTGTATCTGGGAGAAGGTTTCCAGCTATAATGATCCCGGCGCGCCGTTTTGGCACGCCGGTTGCTAGAGCCCGTGTAACAGCTAAAACAAGCAGGCACGCAGTCACCCATGAAGCAAGCGCTACAACTGCGCCTCGGTCAGCATCTGACCATGACCCCCCAGTTGCAGCAGGCGATCCGCCTGTTGCAGTTGTCCACGCTGGAGTTGCAGAGCGAAATTCAGGAGGTACTGGACTCCAACCTGATGCTGGAATTGGCCGAAGACGAGAGCGCCAATATTCCGTCAGATCGCCTGGTTTCCGCCCCTTCCTATGACACCCCGCCCGCGGGCGACGAGACTGAACAAGACAGCGCGCCGTTAGCCAAAATCCTGGAGGCCGGGGAAGCGTTTGCGGACAGTGACTGGGAGGAGACCTATGAACCCTTCTCCGCCGCCGCGTCCTCCGGCGCTTCCGATCAAGAGGGCCGCGAGTACGAAAATTCAAGCAGCCATGTTGCAACGCTGCGCGAGCATCTGCAGTGGCAATTGCGGCTTACATCCATGAATGACAGCGACCGCGCCATCGCCGAGGCGATCATAGATGCGGTGAACGATGACGGTTATCTCAGCGAGAGCCTGGAGGAAATACAGAAAGGCTTAGGCAAGGAGCTGCCCGAAGAAGACGTTACCCCGGAGGCGATAGCGGCGGTGCTGCACCGCGTGCAGCGCTTCGATCCGCTCGGCGTGGCGGCGCGTGATCTGCGCGAGTGCCTGCTGATCCAGTTACAGCACTGCCCCGATTCCACCCCTTACCTGGAGGCGGCGCGGCGCGTGATCGGCGATTACCTGCCTCTGCTCGGTAGCCACGACTACGCTCAATTGATGCGACGCACCCGCTTAAGCGAACAGGAGCTGCATGCCGTGGAGCAGTTGATCCGCTCCCTCAACCCGCGCCCCGGCGAGCGGATCACCGGAAGCCAAGCCGACTACGTGATCCCCGACGTGTACGTGCGCAAGCAAAAGGGGCGCTGGCATGTGACCCTGAATGCGGAGGCGATGCCCAAGCTGCGCATCAACCATCAGTATGCCGGCCTGATCCGGCGCGCCAACAACAGCCTGGATAATAGCTGTCTGAAGAATCATCTGCAGGAGGCGCGCTGGTTCCTCAAGAGCCTGCAAAGCCGCAACGAGACCCTGCTGCGCGTGGTGCGCTGCATCGTGGAGCGGCAGCGCGATTTCCTGGAACACGGCGAGGAGGCGATGCGGCCGCTGGTACTGCACGACGTGGCCGAGACGCTGGGCATGCACGAGTCCACCATCTCGCGCGTCACGCGCCAGAAATACCTGCACACCCCGCGCGGGGTGTTCGAGCTCAAATACTTCTTTTCCAGCCACGTGAGCACTGAGAGCGGCGGCGAATGCTCCGCCACCGCGATCCGCGCCCTGATCAAGAAACTGGTGGCCGCCGAGCACACCGGCAAACCCTTGAGCGACAGCAAGATTGCGCAACTGCTGGCGAGCCAGGGGATTAACGTAGCACGCCGAACTGTGGCAAAATACCGGGAAGCCTTGGCTATCCCGCCGTCCAACGAGCGCAAACGCCTGGCCTGATCTCCAGCCCAGCCACACAGGAAATAAACACCATGCAAATTACTCTCAGCGGGCATCATGTCGAGGTGACGCCCGCGCTGCGCAGCTACGTCACCGGCAAACTCGAGCGCATCGAGCGCCATTTTGATCAGGTTACCGATATCAAGGTTGTTCTGAGCGTTGAGAAACAGCGCCAGAAGGCCGAGGCCACTATCAATACAGGCGGCGCGAGCCTGTATGCGGATGCGGTGGAGGCGGACATGTACGCGGCGATAGACGCCCTGGCCGACAAGCTGGACCGTCAGATCAAGCGCCACAAAGAAAAGCTCACCGACCACCATCGCGCGCAAGGGGCGTTGAAAAGTCAGCAGCACGATTAGTGACCCGCCCCCCCAATCCACCCTGGCCGCGGTTCAGCCGTCTTCCATGAAACTCACCGATTTTCTCACCCCGGCGCGCATTGCCGACGGGGTGCACGCGGGGAGTAAAAAGCGCGCCCTGGAGATGCTGAGCGAATTGCTCACCCACGGCACGGACCTGGCGCCGGGCGAGGCTTACGAGAGTCTGTTGGCGCGTGAGCGTCTGGGCGGCACCGGTTTGGGATACGGGGTGGCGATCCCGCACGGACGGCTCCAGCACGCCGGCCACATGCTGGGCGCGTTCCTACACCTGCCCAAGGCGGTGGACTACGACGCGCCTGACAAACAGCCGGTGGACTTGATGTTCGCCCTGCTGGTGCCGGAACAGTCCAGCGAGGAGCACCTGCAGGCGCTCGCCCTGCTGGCCGAGATGCTGCGCGACAAGATGCTGCGCGAAGAACTGCGCCAGGCCAAGTCCAGCACGGAGCTGTACGATCTGCTGACCCGCTGGCGTTCGCGCAACATTCCCTCATGAACAACGCCGTTACGCTGCACGGTGTGCTGCTGGAAATGGAGGGGCTGGGCGTGCTGCTCGCCGGCGCGAGCGGCATCGGTAAAAGCGCCAGCGCGCTGGAACTCATCCAGCGCGGCGCGCGGCTGGTGGCCGATGATGCGCCGGAGTTCCGCCTGGACGCGGACGGTAAACCGGAAGGGCGCTGTCCCGCGCTGCTGCGTGACTTTATCGCGGTGCAAGGCCTGGGCCTGTTTGATATACGCGCTCTGTACGGCGCCGCCGCGCTGCGCGAGTGCGTGACGCTGGATCTCATCATCGAGTTGCAAGCACGGCGCCCCCCCGCGGCGCGCGCCGTGCACCGCCCCGATTATCAAACGCGCGCCATCCTCGGTGTGCAAGTGCCGCAACTCACGTTGTATCTCGCGCCCGACCGCCCCGCCGCGCCCTGGATCGAAGTGCTGGCGCGTAATCATAAACTGTGCCTGGGCGGTTACCAGGCGCAACAGGAGTTCGCCCAGCGCCACCGCCGCGCGCTGCGCCGGGCTTAAGCCCCATGCGTCTTATCATCGTCAGCGGTTTATCCGGGTCGGGCAAGACCAGCGCCCTGCAGGCGCTGGAAGACCTGGATTACTACTGCGTAGACAATCTGCCGTTGAGTTTGTTGTCGGCGTTCGCCGCGCAGATGATCAGCGGCATACGCCGCGTGCAACGCGCCGCGGTGGGCATAGACGCGCGCAATCTGAGCGAGGACTTCCAGCAATTCCCGGCGCTGATCGAGGAACTCAAGGGGTCGGGACTAAGCTGCGAAATCCTGTTTCTCGACGCCGACGACAAGACACTGATCAAGCGCTTCAGCGAGACGCGCCGCAAACATCCGTTGACGCGTTTGGGCGGCTCGCTGTCCGAGGCCATCGCGCAGGAGCGCAAGCTGCTGGAGCCGATGGCCGCCGGTGCCACGCGCCTCGATACCTCGCAGTTGACCATCCATCAACTGCGCGAGCGGGTGCGCGAACGGGTGGAGAAGGGCGCGCCCGCGCGCATGTCGCTGCTGCTGTTGTCGTTCGCGTATAAAAACGGCATCCCCCCGGACGCCGACTTCGTGTTCGACCTGCGCTGCCTGCCCAATCCGCACTGGCAGGAGGAGCTGCGCCCGCTCACCGGACGCGACGAGCCGGTGGCGCGCTATCTGGAGGCGCAGCCGCCGGTGACGCGCATGTATGAGACGCTGCGCGAGTTTTTGCAGAACTGGCTGCCGCTGTACGAGAGCGAGCCGCGCAGTTACATGACCGTGGCGCTGGGCTGCACCGGCGGGCGCCACCGCTCGGTGTATTTCGCCGAGAAACTGGCTGACCATTTCCGCCAAACGCGCGATAATGTGCTGGTGCGCCACCGGGACCTGACATGACCGTAGGACTGCTGCTCGTCACCCACAACCAGATCGGCGCCGACCTGCTCGCCACCGCCACCTCCATGCTGGGCATGTGTCCGCTCGCCACTGAGGTGTTGCCGGTGGCGCAGAACAGCGATCCGCACGTGCTGCTGGTCAAGGCGCGGCAACTGGTGCGGGAACTCGATCAGGGCGAGGGCGTGCTGGTGCTTACCGACATCTACGGCTCCACGCCGAGCAACATCGCCTGCGGCCTGCTGGACAGCGGGCATCCGGTCAAGGCGGTGGCGGGGCTGAACCTGCCCATGCTGATCCGCATCCTCAATTACCCGCGTCTGAATCTCACCGAGATCGCGGACAAGGCACTCTCCGGCGGCAAGGACGGCGTACTGGTGTGCGGCTGCGAAGGCCGCTGACGCGTGATCCGCCGTCCGGTTGTAATTTGTAACAAACTGGGTCTGCACGCGCGCGCCGCCGCCAGGTTTGTCACGCTCGCCTCCCGGTTCGAGAGCCACATCGAGCTCGTGCGCGGCCAGCAGCGCGTGAACGGCAAGAGCATCATGGGGGTGATGATGCTCGCCGCCGGGCTGGGCGTGCAACTCGAAATCACGGCCGAGGGGGCTGACGCCGGACAGGCGCTGGACGCCCTGGCGGCCCTTATCGAAGCGTGCTTCGGCGAGCCGGAATAAATCCCGGCACTTTTTGCCTGCGCGGCATTGCCCTATGCCGCAAAGCGGCTTAACATGTGGCGCGATGCAGTAGACCACACAACGGGAGCGCAAACGTGATCACCACCTTCATACCGCAGCAGGGCCGTCTGGAGCAGCAGCAGGCGGAGAGCAAGGAGGAACTGCGGCGCGAGGCGGTGTGGATAGACGTCATCGCCCCCACTGAGGAAGAGCGCCAGTGGATCGCCGAGGTGTACGGCCAGTTGCTGCCCACGCCCGATGAAGTGGTGGAGATCGAGGCCAGCGCGCGCTTTTATCACGACGAGGACGGCCTGCACATCCACGCCTATTTCCTACACGAGTTCGAAGACCGCGCGCGCAACGTCACGGTCGCCTTCACCCTCAATCAGGGCAGGCTGTTTACCCTGCACGACGTGGACTTGTCCACCTTCCGCGTGTTCCGCATGCGCGCGCGCCGCCAGATCGGCCTGGCGAGCGACGCCATGTCCATCATGCTCAATCTGTTCGAGACCAAGGTGGAGCTGCTCGCCGACAGCCTGGAGCGCCTCCAGGCCGGACTTGAAGTGCTGAGCCAGTCCTTGTTCAGCAAGGAAGAGACCGACATGGGCGAGATGCTCACGCGCCTCGCCGCCAACGAGGACGTGAACGGCACGGCGCGTTTGAGCATGATGGACAATCAGCGCGCGCTGTCGTTCCTGCTGCGCCGCGGCGAGCTGGAGCCCGGCCAGTCGCAGCAGTTGCGCGAGGCGCTGCGCGACATCGAATCGCTCATCGCGCACTCCACCTTTCTCTATGAAAAGGTGAATCTGCTGATGGACGCCGCCATGGGTATGATTAACATCGAGCAGAACAAGATCATCAAGATTTTCTCCATCGCCGCGGTGGTGTTCCTGCCGCCCACCCTGGTGGCGAGCATCTACGGCATGAATTTTGAACACATGCCGGAACTCCACTGGCTGTGGGGTTATCCCATGGCGCTCACGCTCATCATCGCATTCGGCGTCACGCCGATCTGGTATTTCAAGCGCCGCGGCTGGTTATAACATAAGTTATAACCCCATGAGCAGCATGACCGACGCCCTGATCCGCATGGAACACGTGTGGCGCTACTACGCCGCCACCTGCGCGCTCAGCGACGTGAGCTTCGAGGTCAGGCGCGGCGAGGTGCTGGGCTTTCTGGGGCCGAACGGCGCGGGCAAGTCCACCACCATGAACATCCTGACCGGCAACCTGGCGCCCTCGCGCGGGCGGGTGTGGATTGACGGCGTGGACCTGCTCGATGAACCGAAGCGCGCCAAGCGCGCGCTCGGCTATCTGCCGGAACACCCGCCGCTGTACCGCGAGCTGACCGTGGATGAATACCTCCAATACTGCGCGCGCCTGCACGGGTTGCGCGGCGCGGCGTTGCGCAGGGCGCTGGACCTGGCCAAGCAGCGCTGCGGACTCACGGCGGTGGGTAAACGTCTGATCGGCAATCTGTCCAAGGGTTATCAGCAGCGCGCGGGTCTTGCCCAGGCGCTGATACACGAACCGCCGGTGCTGATTCTGGACGAGCCCACAGTGGGCCTCGATCCGTTGCAGATGCGCGAGATGCGGGCGCTGATCCGCGAACTGGGGCGCGAGTGCGCGCTGATCCTGTCCAGCCATATTCTGCCCGAGGTGCAGGCCACCTGCGACCGGGTGCTGATTATTCATCAAGGACGGATCGTGTTGAGCGACAGCATAGAGGGGCTGGCGCTGCGCATGCACGCCTCCAGCCTGCGCGTGGCGTTCAGGAACATGCCGGGGCCGGAGGCGTTGAATGACATTCCCGGCGTGCAGCGCGCCGAGCGCATGGACGAACAGGCGTGGCGTATTTACTTTGAGCCGCCGCATTCCCCGGCCGAGGCGATCATGGCGCGCGCCGCGCAGCAGGGCTGGGGCCTGATCGAATTGACGCCGGAGCGGGTCACGCTGGAAGACGTATTCATGCACATCACGCGCACCGAAGAAGCGGCCTGAACTCTATGCAATACGCAGCCGCACCATGAACGCCTTTATCAGCATTGGCATCATCGCCGGGCGCGAACTGAAAAGCCTGTTCCTCTCGCCGCTCGCCTGGTCGGTGCTGGCCGTGGTGCAGCTTATCCTGGCCTGGCTGTTTCTGATTCAGCTCGATCAATTCGCCACGCTGCAACCGCAACTGGCCGCGCTGCCCGGCGCGCCGGGGCTCACCGACATCGTGGTGGCGCCGCTGTTCGCCAGCGCCGCGACGGTGTTGCTGCTGGTCACGCCGCTGCTCACCATGCGCGTGTTCAGCGAGGAACGCCGCCAGCACACGCTCACCCTGTTGTTCAGCATGCCGCTCTCGATGACAGAAATCGTGCTCGGCAAATACCTCGGCCTGCTGGCGCTGCTCGGCGTCATGCTGGTGCTGATAGCCCTGATGCCGCTGGCGCTGCTGCTCGGCGGCACGCTGGATTTCGGCCAATTCGCGGCGGGTGTGTTGGGGTTGGCCCTGTTAATGGCCAGCTTTGCCGCCGTGGGGCTGTATGTCTCGACTCTCACCCATCATCCGGGCATCGCGGCGGTGGGGAGCTTCGGCATCCTGCTGCTGCTGTCCATAGTGGACTGGTCTGGCGCGAGCGGCTTGTTCAGTTATCTCTCGCTGGCGCGTCACTACGAGGCGCTGCTCAAGGGCGTATTCAACAGCAGCGACGTGGTGTACTACCTGCTGTTGATCGTCACCTTTCTCATCCTCGCAGTGCGCCGCCTGGACGGCGAGCGCCTGCAACGCTACCCCTCTCTAACTCTCCCCATGAAATGGGGAGAGAACGATGGTTCCCTCTCCACTCCGTGGAGAGGATTGGGGAGAGGTCAGCGCATGGACATCACGCCCAAGTCACGCTTCTACTTGCGCGCGCAGCATGCGCTGTTTATCGTGCTGTTGCTCGCCGCCGTCGGGCTCCTCGCCTGGCTCAGCACGCGCTATAACTATCAGGCCGACTGGACCGCGAACGCGCGCAACACCTTGTCCGAGTCGAGCCAAGCCCTGCTCAAGGAGATGAGCGGCCCGCTCAAGATCACCGTCTATGTGCGTGAGCGCAAGGCAACCGGCACGCTGCTGGAGCGCTATCAACGCCACAAGCCCGATCTTGCTTTGCGCTTCGTCAATCCCGACGAGCAGCCGGACGAGGTGCGCGCGCAGGGCATCCGCGCGGACGGCGAGATGCTGATCGAGTATGCCGGGCGCAACGCGCATGTGACGCAGCTTTCCGAGCAGGCGCTGACCGACGCGCTGATGCGCGTGGCGCGTAGCGGCGAGCGCCATCTGGCGTTTCTCGGCGGACACGGCGAGCGCAATCCACACGGCGAGGCCAATCACGATTTGAAATTGTGGGTGAACGAACTGGAAAGCAAGGGCTTCAACGCCGGGACGCTCAATCTCAGCGTCAATCCGCAAATCCCCGCCAACACCACGCTGCTGGTGCTCGCCGGTCCCTCCGCCGATCTGCTGCCGGGCGAGGTCAAACTGATCCAGGATTACGTGAGCAAAGGCGGCAAGCTGTTGTGGCTTGCCGATCCCGGCCCGCTGCACGGGCTGGCGCCGCTGGCCGAACAGTTGGGAGTCGAGTTTGTCCCCGGCGTGATTGTGGACGCCACCACGCAACTGATGGGGATAGAGCGGCCGGAGTTCGCACTGGTGGGCGAGTACGGCGCACACCCGGTCACGCGTGACCTCAATCAACTCACCTTGTTCCCGCGCGCGGCGGGCCTGGAGGTGAAGGCTTCGGACGGCTGGCAGGCGGATGCGTTTTTGCAAAGCAGCGTGCGCAGTTGGGCGGAGACCGGGGCGCTGAGCGGCGAGGTCAAGTACGACGCGGGCAAGGATCACATCGGCCCGCTCAACCTGGCCGTGGCGCTTACGCGCGAGACGCCCGCCGCAGGCGCGGGGCAGCAGCGCGTAGTAGTGGCGGGTGATGGGGATTTTCTGTCTAACACTTATCTCGGCAACGGCGGCAATCTGGAACTGGGTGTCAACATCGTGAACTGGCTGGCCGGGGATGACAACTTGATCGCCATTCCGGTGAAAACCTCGCCCGATACCCGGCTCACGCTGTCGCGCAACAAGACATTATTCATCGGCATGGGCTTTTTACTGGCGCTGCCGCTTGCGCTGCTCGGCGCCGGTCTCGTCATCTGGCTCAGGCGCCGCAGGCGCTAAGCGCGTAGCCTAGCGTAGCGGATTCTGGGATCCTTCGATGCGGGCGCGTCTCTGGCTTAATATCGGCTTGCTGGTGCTGGTGCTGCTGCTCGCGCTGCTCGCCTATTACCAGCCCGGACTTAACCCGGAGCCGCCGGTGAAACTCACCTCGATGAGCGCGCAGCAAGTCACGCGCCTGCGTATCGAACAAGCGGATCAGGCGCCGCTGTTGATGGAGAAGCAGGCGGGGAAGTGGAAAGTCATTGAGCCGGTGCGGATGGAGGCCAACGGCCTGCGCGTGGAAACCGCGCTGCGTCTGGCCGAGGCCGAGAGCCTGGCGCGTTTTCCCGCACGCGATCTGGGAAAATTCAAGCTGGATGCGCCGCCGCTGCGCGTGTGGCTGAATGACGTGAGCATCGCCTTTGGCGACAGCGCACCGCTCGACCGGCAACGTTACCTGCTGCTGGGCGACACGGTGCATTTAATCGCCGGCGACGTATATTATTATCTGAGCGGCGGTCTGCCGCTGTTTGCCAGCAACGACTTGCTACCGAGCGATGCACAGTTGCAGTCCCTCACCCTGCCCGGCCTTTCATTGTCCAGTTCAAATGAACGTTGGGTAATGAAGCCGGCGCGCGAGGTTTCGATGGATGACATCGTCCAATTTCTGGATAACTGGCGCGGCGCGCAGGCGTTGCAGGTTACGCGCTATCGGGACCTGCCCGCGCAAGGCCGTGTGAGCGCTGTCATGCAGGACGGATCCGCGGTGGAGTTCATCATAGTACAGCGTGAGCCGGAGTTGACTCTGGCGCGGCCCGAGTTGGGTTTGCAGTATCACCTGGGCAGCGGCGCGGGGCAGCGCCTGCTGCAATTGCCGCAAGCCGCCAAACCAGACGCCGGGCGCTAAGCCGCATGCCGGAACTGCCTGAGGTTGAAACCACGCGGCGCGGCATCCTGCCGCATGTCCTGAACACCAGGGTCGCGCAAGTCATCGTGCGTAATGCGCGGTTGCGCTGGCCGGTGCCGCGTAGTCTCGCGCGTGAACTGCCCGGCCAGACCGTGCGCGCAGTGGAGCGGCGCGCCAAATATCTGCTATTGCGCGCCGACAAGGGCACCGTCATCCTGCATCTCGGAATGTCCGGCAGCTTGCGCGTGCTCGATAAAGCCACGCCGCCCGGCAAACACGATCATCTGGATATCGTGTTTGCAAACGGTTCGTGCCTGCGCCTGCGTGATCCGCGCCGTTTCGGCGCCGTGTTGTGGACCAAAGACGAGCCGCTGCATCATCCGCTGCTTAAAGGACTGGGCTGTGAGCCGCTCGCGCAGGAGTTCGATGGCGAGGCACTCTACCGGTGCGCACGCACGCGCCGTGTTGCCATCAAACAATTACTGATGGACAGCCGCGTGGTGGCCGGTATAGGGAATATTTACGCCAATGAAGCGCTGTTCCTGGCCGGTGTTCACCCGCTACGGGTGGCGCGACGCTTAACCAAGGCGCGCTGTGAACGCCTGGCGCAGGCCGTGAAACAGGTGCTGCACGCAGCGCTCGCGCAAGGCGGCACCACGTTGCGCGATTTCCGCCGCAGCAATGGCGAGCCGGGTTATTTCGCGCAGCAGCTTAAGGTATACGGACGCGCCGGCGAGCCGTGTCCGCGCTGCACAACAACACTACGACATCAACGTCAGGGCCAGCGCTCCAGCTTCTACTGCGCGCGCTGTCAGCGCTGAGACCTAAGGAAGCTCTGAATAAGTCCATCCTGGACTTCTCAGAGCACGAAAAGCAAAAACGTGGTTTTTGCTTTTCTTCATGTTTCAAACACTTTCATGTTTGAAAAATGGCGGCACATCCCTGTGCCGCAGGAACCTCTGACTTAATCAGAGGTTCCTGTCCGATGTTTAAATCGGTAACACCTTGGTGGCTTGCATGCCTTTCGGGCCGCGAGTGGCTTCGAATTCCACTTTCTGGCCTTCGGCGAGGGATTTAAAGCCATCGCCCTGGACGGTGGAGTAATGCACAAATATATCTTCACTGCCGTCAGTAGGAGTGATAAAGCCAAAACCTTTGGCGTCGTTGAACCACTTAACAGTACCTTGTTGCATAGAAACAGTCCTCTAATAATAAAAGTGTAGTCGAATTAACAACGGTATGAATGCAGAACCAACAATGAGAAGCCGATACGGGATGGATTATTGCTAAGAAAGATTCCAGGATAGGCCAAATGCATGCTGCTTTACCGCTTATTCACACCTTGTCGGGCCTCACTATAGAGAAGCTTTCTATAAAATACAAGCAATATTTGGAGTTTTTTATGGCGCCGACTCAGGCCCGGTACAGGGGAAAGGCGAGCGCCGCGGCGAGGTGTTGTGCGCCACAGGCGAGCATGAGTAGGCGGTCAAGGCCGAGCGCCACGCCCGCGCAGTCCGCCAGGCCGTGCCGGAGCGCGGCGAGCAGGCGCTCATCCAGGGGGATCTCGCGCTTGCCTATGCGGCGGCGTGCGGCGTTGTGGGCGTTACAGCGTTGGCGCTGTTCGGCGGCATCGCCCAGCTCGTGAAAGCCGTTGGCGAGCTCGATGCCGCTGAGGTACAGCTCGAAGCGCTCGGCTACCCGGTAATCCTCTCCGGGCAGACGCTTGAGGCTTGCATACGCCGCTTGCGCGGCCGGGTAATCGTAGATAAAGCACAGGCGGCCCTGTCCCAGGTGCGGCTCGACGCAGTGCGTGAGCAGCGCGTCGAGCAGCGTGTCGCGCTCGGCAAGCTCGCTCACGACGCCGATGCCGTGCGCGCGCAGTGCGGCCTGTAGCTCGTCGAGCGTGGCGCGGTGCGGGTCCACACCGGCATGACGCATAAAGGCCTGTTGATAGCTCAAGCGCTCGCTGGGGGCGAGGTCAAGGTGCGCGCGGAGCAGCGTGCTCACCAGCTCGTCCACCTCGCCCATCAGTTGCTGCTGGTCAAAGCCGGGGCGGTACCATTCGATCAGGGTGAATTCGGGATTGTGCAAACGCCCGGCCTCGCCGTCGCGGAACGCCTTGCAGATTTGATAAATGGGACCGGAGTCCGCCGCGAGCAGGCGCTTCATGGCGAATTCGGGTGAGGTTTGAAGGTACAGGGTTCTGCCTTGCGGCGCGCCGGGGCCGGTGTAGCGCGTGTCCAGGCTGTCGAGGTGCGGATCACTCACCGTGTGTGCGCTGAGCAGGGGGGTGTCCACTTCCAGCACGGAACGCGCGGCAAAAAAGGCGCGCGCCTGGGTGAGAAAATGCGCGCGCAGGCGCAGCGTGTCGAGCGAGGCGGCTGGGCGCCAGTCACCCCTCACTAACTCTTCCCATTTCATGGGGAGAGAACGATTGCTCCCTCTCCACTCCGTGGAGAGGGTTGGGGAGAGGCGGGTACGGGGGTCAAGATGGCCTGATGCGCCCTACTCTTTGGCGCGCGATACGTACTCGCCGCTGCGGGTGTCTATCCTCAGCAGGTCGCCGATCTCGATGAACAGCGGCACGCGCACCACCGCGCCGGTCTCCAGCGTGGCCGGTTTGCCGCCGCCGCCGCTGGTGTCGCCGCGCACGCCGGGGTCGGTGTCGGCCACCTTAAGCTGCACGAAGTTGGGCGGGCTGATCATGAGCGGCACGTTGTTCCACAGCGTCACCGTGCACACGTCCTGTTCCTTGAGCCATTTCCTTGCGTCGCCGACTACGTTACTATCTGCGCTGTATTGTTCGAATGTGTCCAGCATCATGAAGTGCCAGAATTCTCCGTCGTTATACAGGTACTGCATCTCCTGGTCCACCACGTCCGCCCCCTCCAGGGTGTCGCCCGACTTGAAGGTGCGCTCGATGACGCGGCCGTTCTTGAGGTTGCGCAGCTTGACGCGGCTGAACGCCTGCCCCTTGCCGGGTTTGACGAATTCGTTTTCCAGAATCGCGCACGGGTCGTTGTCCAGCATGACCTTGAGTCCGGCCCGGAATTCGCTGGTGCTATAGGTAGCCATGGTGTCGGTCCAAGTGATGATTAAAAGCGCGCCATGATAACGCAAATACCCCTCACTGTGCAGCGCCCGCTGTGGCAAGCCGAACTCGCGCGCGCCATCAGCAACCCGGCAGAACTGCTCAGGCTGCTGGAGTTGCCCGTCAGTCTGCTCGCGGACGCCGTCCGGGCGGGCAAGGAGTTTCCCTTGCGCGTGCCGCGCGGTTACGTGGCGCGCATGAAGCCGGGCGACCAGCATGACCCGCTGCTGCGTCAGGTGCTACCGGTGGGGGAGGAGGGGGTCAGCGCGGAGGGTTACACGCAGGATGCCTTGAACGAGCTTCAGGCCATGCCGGTGGCCGGGCTGCTGCACAAATACCAGGGGCGGGCGCTGCTGGTGACCACCGGCGCGTGCGCGTTGCACTGCCGTTATTGTTTCCGCCGCCATTTTCCCTATGCCGAGGCCGCGCCGCGCGAGTGGAGCGAGGCGCTGGATTACCTGGCGCGGGATACCTCGATCAGCGAAGTGATCCTGAGCGGCGGCGATCCACTGTCCTTGCCCGATGCGCGCCTCGCGCCATTGGCGGAGCGGCTGGCGGCGATTCCGCACCTGAAATATCTGCGTATCCACACCCGTTTGCCCATCGTATTGCCGGAACGGGTGGACGACCAGTTGCTCGATTGGTTGACCGGCACGCGCTTGAAACCCATCATGGTGGTGCACGCCAACCACGCGCGGGAGATAGACGATAATGTGTGCGCGGCGCTGGCGCGGTTGGCGCGGCGCGGCGTCGCGCTGTTTAATCAGTCGGTGTTGCTGAAAGGCATCAACGACAGCGCCGAGGCGCTGGCCGCCCTGAGTCAGGGCTTGTTCGACGCCGGGGTCACGCCCTATTATCTGCACCTTTTGGACCGGGTGCAGGGTGCGGCGCACTTTGAGGTGAGCGAAACACGCGCACGGGAATTGATGGCCGAAGTGCGGGCGCGGCTCCCCGGCTATCTGGTGCCGCGCCTGGTGCGCGAGATCGCGGGCGCCCCCGCCAAACAGCCGTTGGTGTAGACTGGCGTAAACAGGCTCTAATTCCATGCTTTTGCGCCGCACACGGATGTGCCAGTGTCGCGGGAGGCAGGACGCCGGGAGCGACCGCCGATACAGGACTGAGTCGTATCTACACACAGGGTATGCGGGTGAAGCAGGAAAACATCTTACGGCTGCTGATTGTTGACGATTCCTCGAACGACGCGGAGCTCATGGTAACCATGCTGCGCCGCGCCGGGCATGGCGTGCGTCCGCTGCGCGCCGCCGCGCCCGATGATTTTAAAAAGGCGCTGGAGGAACAGGTGCTGGACTTGATCCTGTGCAACCCCCTTACCACGCGCTTGAGCGCCGCCCAGGCGCTCACCCTGCTGCGCGAATCGGGCAAGGATATCCCGCTCATCGTGGTGGCCGAGGCCCCGGAGCAGATCGCCGCCTGTGATCTGCTGCAGTCGGGCGCGCGCGATATCGTACCCAAGGTGCAGTTGGAGCGTCTGCAACATATAGTGGCGCGCGAGCTTTCCGACCTGAAACAACGCCGCGCCTACCGGCATTGCGAGACGGCGTTGCGCGAGGCGGAAAAGCGCTGCCGTTCGCTGCTCGACAGTTCGCGCGACGCCATCGCCTACGTGCACGATGGCATGCACAGCTACGCCAACAGCGCTTATCTCGGCTTGTTCGGCTACCACACCGCCGAAGAACTGGAGGGCGTGCCCATCATGGATATGGTGGCGCCCGCCGATCACAACCTGTTCAAGGAATTTCTGCGCGGCTACGCGCGCGGCGGCGAACAGGCCGGCGTGAGCGTGTCCAGCGCCCTGGAAGTGCGTGGCCTGCACGCCAGCGGCAAGGAATTCAATATCCACATGGAGTTCAGCGCGGCCAGCATTGATGGCGAACCCTGCACCCAGCTGGTGGTGCGCGACTTGTCGGAAAACGAAGAGGTCGCGCGGAAGCTCAAGGCCTTGAGCCGCCAGGACCTGCTGGCCGGCTTGTACAACCACCAGTATTTTCTGGAGCTGCTGGACAACGCCGTGTCCGGCGCGGTGGCCGGTAAAGGAAACAGCGCCTTCTTATACATTGAGCTGGATGATTTTCAGGCCATCAAGGACAAGGTCGGCATCGCGGCGAGCAACCTGGTGCTGAGTGACGCCGCCGCCCTGCTACGCCCCAGGCTGGGCGACTCGAACAGCCTGGCGCGCTTTGGGGATGCGTTGTTTACCGTGCTGTTGCCGAATAAAAGCATGGAGCAAGCGCAGCAAATGGGCGAGGCGGTGCGCAAGGCCATCAGCGACGCGATTTTTGACGCCGCCGGGCAATCGGTGACCGCCACCTGCAGCATCGGTATCACGCTGATTGCCGAGAGCACCTCTAACGGCCACGAGGCGCTGAGACAGGCGAGCCGGGCGTGCGGCGTGGTCAAGGCCGTGGGCGGCAACCGGGTGCAGGTGTATAACCCCGCGCTGGGCGACCGCCGCCTGTACGGGGATTTGCGCGACATGGTGGAGCAGGTGCAAGACGCGCTGCAGCACAACCGGTTCCGCCTGGTGTTTCAACCCATCGTCAGCCTGCGCGGCGAGGGCGGTGAGAACTATCAGGTGCTGCTGCGCATGCTGGACGGGCAGAGCAAAGAGATCGCGCCGGCCAAGTTCCTGCCCGCGGTGGAGGTGGCCCAGCTTGGCGCGCAGATAGACCGCTGGGTCATCGAACAAGCCATACAAGCGCTGGCCAACAAGCGCAAGAGCGGCGGCAAGATGTGTTTCTTCATCAAGCTGTTCGAAGATACGCTGCGCGATTCGGAACTGCTGCCCTGGTTCAGCGAGCGCCTCAAGGCGGCGCGGCTGCCGGGCGACACGCTCACCTTTGTCACCAGCGAGAGCAGCGCGGTGAATGCCCTGAAAGAGGCCAAAATGCTGGCGCATGGCCTCAAGGAGCTGCGCTGCCGGTTTGCGCTGGATCACTTCGGTAAAAGCGCGGATGTCAATTACCTGAAACACCTGCCGCTGCACTATCTCAAGATTGACGGCGAGTTTCTCGCCGACCTGGCGAGCAATCCCAAGCATCAAGCCAAGGTGAAGGCGATCAATGAGATGGCGCACGGGATGAATCTGCTGACGGTCGCCGAGTGGGTGCAGGACGCGAGCACGCTGCCCGTGCTGTGGCAGTACGGCGTGGACTTTGTGCAAGGCTACTACTTCCAGAAACCCTCT
>JBCKVB010000031.1:0-16064 GCA_038924245.1 Gammaproteobacteria bacterium
AGTTATTGACACGTTCCGTCCACGATCTCCCAACCCATTTGTTTCGCCGCCGCAAGCGCACGCTCGTACGCCTGATCACGGGCCAGGGCAAGCAACAAGGGTTTGATATGAGGGTAGGCTTTGCGCTGCTGCACCGCAAGCGCTGCGCCACCGTATTCAACGGAGTTGGCCTTGGGGCCGCGCAGAGGCAACACCGCCACAAAGGGCGGCGGGTTGTCCGTGTCCGTGCTGATGTCGTGTATCGGCGGCAGCCGTATTCCGATAACTATCCAATACGACACCGTCAGCGCTACGGCGGCTGCGATCAGCACTCCCACTAGCGTTAGCATGGATCGCTTTCGTGCTCGATTAGAGACCATCTGTTGAGCATACAGAAATAAAAAACCCCTGCAAGTTTCCTTGCAGGGGTTCGGGTATAAAGCCTGGCAGTGTCCTACTTTCGCATAGGATCTCCCACACTATCATCGGCGCTGAACGCTTTCACTTCCGAGTTCGGGATGGGATCGGGTGGTTCACGTTCGCTATGGCCGCCAGACAAACTGGCTTACCGGCGGTAATTCACAGCCGGTAAAAAATCGGGAAGTTGTACAAGGCTTGGGTAATGCACAAATGCCTTACTTATAACTCGCTCGTCTGATTTCCAGACTGCTTGGGTGTTATAAGGTCAAGCCACACGGTCAATTAGTACTCCTTAGCTCAACGCATCACTGCGCTTACACATGAAGCCTATCAACGTCGTAGTCTTCGACGGACCTTTAGGGGAGTTAAACTCCCGGGAGATCTAATCTTGAGGTAGGCTTCCCGCTTAGATGCTTTCAGCGGTTATCCCGTCCGTACATAGCTACCCGGCAGTGCCATTGGCATGACAACCGGTACACCAGAGGTACGTCCATCCCGGTCCTCTCGTACTAAGGACAGCTCCTCTCAAATCTCCAGCGCCCACGGCAGATAGGGACCGAACTGTCTCACGACGTTCTAAACCCAGCTCGCGTACCACTTTAAATGGCGAACAGCCATACCCTTGGGACCTGCTGCAGCCCCAGGATGTGATGAGCCGACATCGAGGTGCCAAACTCCCCCGTCGATATGAACTCTTGGGAGGAATCAGCCTGTTATCCCCGGCGTACCTTTTATCCGTTGAGCGATGGCCCTTCCATACAGAACCACCGGATCACTATGACCTGCTTTCGCACCTGCTCGACTTGTCTGTCTCACAGTTAAGCGCCCTTATGCCATTGCACGCAATGCGCGATTTCCGACCGCGCTGAGGGCACCGTTGCACTCCTCCGTTACTCTTTGGGAGGAGACCGCCCCAGTCAAACTACCCACCATACACTGTCCCCGACCCGGATTACGGGCCCAGGTTAGAACCTCGAAACTACCAGGGTGGTATTTCAAGGGTGGCTCCACGCAACCTAGCGGCCGCGCTTCAAAGCCTCCCACCTATCCTACACAGGCAGGCTCAAAGTCCAGTGTAAAGTTGTAGTAAAGGTGCACGGGGTCTTTCCGTCTTGCCGCGGGTACGCCGCATCTTCACAGCGAATTCAACTTCGCTGAGTCTCGGGTAGAGACAGTATAGCCGTCGTTACGCCATTCGTGCAGGTCGGAACTTACCCGACAAGGAATTTCGCTACCTTAGGACCGTTATAGTTACGGCCGCCGTTTACCGGGGCTTCGATCAAGAGCTTCGCCTTGCGGCTGACCCCATCAATTAACCTTCCGGCACCGGGCAGGCGTCACACCCTATACGTCCACGTTCGTGTTTGCAGAGTGCTGTGTTTTTAATAAACAGTCGCGGCTACCTGATCACTGCGACCTCTCTAAGCTTACGGAGCAAGTCCTTCACTCAAAGAGGCACACCTTCTTCCGAAGTTACGGTGTCAATTTGCCTAGTTCCTTCACCCGAGTTCTCTCAAGCGCCTTAGGATTCTCTCCTTGCCCACCTGTGTCGGTTTGCGGTACGGTTTCATGCTATCTGAAGCTTAGGGGCTTTTCCTGGAAGCGTGGCATCAATCACTTCCTTCACCGCCGAAGCGGTGAAGTCGTCATCAGTTCTCGGCATTAACGAGGACCCGGATTTGCCTAAGTCCTCTGCCTACCACCTTAAACCGGAACTACCAATCTCCGGCTGATCTAGCCTCCTCCGTCCCCCCATCGCAATAGCATGAAGTACAGGAATATTAACCTGTCTTCCATCGACTACGCCTTTCGGCCTCGCCTTAGGGACCGACTCACCCTGCGCCGATTAACGTTGCGCAGGAAACCTTGGGCTTTCGGCGTGCGGGTTTTTCGCCCGCATTATCGCTACTCATGTCAGCATTCGCACTTCTGATACCTCCAGCATGCCTTTCGACACACCTTCGCAGGCCTACAGAACGCTCCTCTACCACGCCTACATTCCGAAGAATATAAGCATCCGCAGCTTCGGTACACAGCTTTAAGCCCCGTTAAATCTTCCGCGCAGACCGACTCGACCAGTGAGCTATTACGCTTTCTTTAAAGGATGGCTGCTTCTAAGCCAACCTCCTGGCTGTTTGAGCCTTTCCACATCGTTTTCCACTGAGCTGTGATTTTGGGACCTTAGCTGGCGGTCTGGATTCTTTTCCTTTTCACGACGGACTTTATCGCTCGCCGTGTGTCTCCCGTGATTGCACTTCCCGGTATTCGTAGTTTGCAACGGTTTGGTAGGCGTTTACCGCCCCCTAGCCGTAACAGTGCTCTACCCCCGAGAGTGATACACGAGGCGCTACCTCAATAGCTTTCGAGGAGAACCAGCTATCTCCGAGCTTGATTAGCCTTTCACTCCTATCCACAGCTCATCTCCATCTTTTTCAACAGATGTGAGTTCGGCCCTTCAGTGGGTGTTACCCCACCTTCAGCCTGGCCATGGATAGATCGCCCGGTTTCGGGTCTATTCCCAGCGACTTGACGCCCTTTTAAGACTCGCTTTCGCTACGCCTTCCCTATTCGGTTAAGCTTGCCACTGAAAAATAACTCGCTGACCCATTATACAAAAGGTACGCAGTCACACCTTGCGGTGCTTCCACTGCTTGTACGCATACGGTTTCAGGTTCTATTTCACTCCCCTCTCCGGGGTTCTTTTCGCCTTTCCCTCGCGGTACTAGTTCACTATCGGTCGGCAACGAGTATTTAGCCTTAGAGGATGGTCCCCCTATCTTCAAACAGGATTACACGTGTCCCGTCCTACTCTTCGTCACCCACACTGTCATCTTTTCACGTACGGGGCTATCACCCACTATGGCCGGACTTTCCAGACCGTTCTGTTAAGAAGACAATGCTTGTTGTGACTGGGCTGTTCCGATTTCGCTCGCCACTACTTTCGGAATCTCGGTTGATTTCTTTTCCTCCGGTTACTGAGATGTTTCAGTTCTCCGGGTTCGCTCTGCACCCCTATGTATTCAGAGTGCAGTGACCCTTGCGGGCCGGGTTTCCCCATTCGGACATTCACGGATCAAAGCCTGTTGCCAGCTCCCCGTGACTTATCGCAGACTACCACGTCCTTCATCGCCTGTTGCCGCCAAGGCATTCACCATATGCGCTTATTCGCTTGACCATATAACCCCAAACAGTCTTTGGAGTATATGTACTGCTGACATTTGCGACATACCCTGGTTGTCCGCACCGGAAAGGGTACGAACAACCATTTGCTAAAGACAGGTTATAACAACCTGTCTCGCGCCTTGTGAGACTACCGATCACTCGGCAGTCTCAAATACAACTTCCCTAATTGTTAAAGAACAAACGAAAAGTACCAGCTTTTCGTTTCTGGAAAACCCAGAAGCAAACGCGCACCGCTCACGCTTGCTTCTGAACTCTCCCGCTTACCGGGCTGCGGTTGGTGGAGCTGACCGGGATCGAACCGGTGACCTCCTGCTTGCAAAGCAGGCGCTCTCCCAACTGAGCTACAGCCCCCGATAAAGACAGAGAAAAGTTGCAAGTGAAAAGAGAAAAGTAAATGCACACTTTTCTCTTGCATCTTTATCTCTGACGTATGGTGGGTCTGGGTAGATTCGAACTACCGACCTCACCCTTATCAGGGGTGCGCTCTAACCAACTGAGCTACAGACCCGTCCGAAGACAGTGAAAAGTTAGAAGTGAAAAGTTTTTTAACTCTTCACTCTCGCTTTTCGCTGGTTTCTGTGCCGCTTCTTAAATCAAGTAACTTGTGTGGATGCTCGCGCCTGACAGGTATCACATTCTCTTTAAAAGGAGGTGATCCAGCCGCAGGTTCCCCTACGGCTACCTTGTTACGACTTCACCCCAGTCATGAACCATACCGTGGTAGGCGCCCTCCTTGCGGTTAGACTACCTACTTCTGGTACAACCCACTCCCATGGTGTGACGGGCGGTGTGTACAAGGCCCGGGAACGTATTCACCGCGGCATGCTGATCCGCGATTACTAGCGATTCCGACTTCACGGAGTCGAGTTGCAGACTCCGATCCGGACTACGACCGGTTTTCTGGGATTGGCTCCCCCTCGCGGGTTGGCGACCCTCTGTACCGGCCATTGTAGTACGTGTGTTGCCCTGCCCATAAAGGCCATGAGGACTTGACGTCATCCCCACCTTCCTCCGGTTTGTCACCGGCAGTCTCTCTAGAGTGCCCAACTAAATGATGGCAACTAAAGACAAGGGTTGCGCTCGTTACGGGACTTAACCCAACATCTCACGACACGAGCTGACGACAGCCATGCAGCACCTGTGTTCAGGTTCCCTTTCGGGCACCGGGACATCTCTGCCCCGTTCCTGACATGTCAAGAGCAGGTAAGGTTTTTCGCGTTGCATCGAATTAAACCACATACTCCACCGCTTGTGCGGGCCCCCGTCAATTCCTTTGAGTTTTAGTCTTGCGACCGTACTCCCCAGGCGGAGAACTTATCGCGTTAGCTGCGACACTAGAAGGACGAAGCCTTCCAACGTCTAGTTCTCATCGTTTACGGCGTGGACTACCAGGGTATCTAATCCTGTTTGCTCCCCACGCTTTCGCGCCTCAGTGTCAGTTTTGGTCCAGGAAGACGCCTTCGCCACTGGTGTTCCTCCACATATCTACGCATTTCACCGCTACATGTGGAATTCCACTTCCCTCTACCAAACTCTAGCCAGGCAGTTTCGAATGCAGTTCCCAGGTTAAGCCCGGGGATTTCACATCCGACTTACCAAACCACCTACGCGCCCTTTACGCCCAGTAACTCCGATTAACGCTCGCACCCTCTGTATTACCGCGGCTGCTGGCACAGAGTTAGCCGGTGCTTCTTCTCTTGGTAACGTCAAGGCGTCGGATTATTAGCCCGGCGCTTTTCTTCCCAATCGAAAGTGCTTTACAACCCGAAGGCCTTCTTCACACACGCGGCATTGCTGGATCAGGGTTGCCCCCATTGTCCAATATTCCCCACTGCTGCCTCCCGTAGGAGTCTGGGCCGTGTCTCAGTCCCAGTGTGGCTGGTCGTTCTCTCAAACCAGCTACTGATCGTCGCCTTGGTAGGCCGTTACCCTACCAACTAGCTAATCAGACGTAGGCTCCTCCATTAGCGCAAGGTCTTACGATCCCCTGCTTTCCACCATAGTGCTTATGCGGTATTAGCTTAAGTTTCCCTAAGTTGTCCCCCACTATTGGGCAGATTCCTACGTATTACTCACCCGTCCGCCACTCTACTCGGGGGTTGCCCCCCTTTCGCGTTCGACTTGCATGTGTTAGGCATGCCGCCAGCGTTCAATCTGAGCCAGGATCAAACTCTTCAGTTCAAACTTCTCGGCCGCTTGAGGCGGCCAATCTTTTTGCGATGAAAAGTGACCCTTGCTTCAATTTACATTGACTCAAGGTTGCTTACATCGCGCTACTATTGGTGATACCCAATACGCGACGCAAGCACCCACACAAATTACTTGATTTGAATTTTTAAAGAGCCGGCCAAAACATTCTTTGGCCAAGTGAGACGGAAAAGTATATAGGCATTCCGAGTGCGGGTCAACCCATCTGTGACATCTTTTTGACTGACCTTGCCCTCTGGGCGGCCTCCCCCGGCCTCAGAGGCCTTGGATAGTCACGCGCGCCGCGCGGCGCTTGCCCACCTGGACGACGTGGCTGCCGCCGGGAGCGAGGGTCAGGTTGCGGTCGGTGACGCGCTCGCCGTCGAGGCGCACCCCGCCTTGCTGGATCAGGCGCAGGGCCTGTGAGGTGCTTTCGGCCAGCCCGCTTTGTTTGAGCAACTGGGCGATGGAAAGCTCCTGTTTGGACTCGATCTGAATCTCCGGCAGGTCTTCCGGCAACGCGCCTTTCTGGAAGCGTGCGATAAAACTTTCTTGCGCGTGCTTGGCGGCGGGCGCGCCGTGGAAGCGCGCGGTGATTTCATGGGCCAGTTTGTATTTCACGTCGCGCGGGTTGAGCCCTTCCTCGACTTCGCGCTTCCAGCGCGCGATGGTGGTGGCGGGCTCGAAGCTCAGCAACTCAAAATAATTCCACATCAGCTCATCGGAGATGGACATGAGCTTGCCGAACATGTCTTCCGGCGCGTCGGTGATGCCGATGGCGTTGCCGAGCGACTTGGACATCTTGTTCACGCCGTCGAGGCCCACCAGCAGCGGCATGGTGAGCACCACTTGCGGCGGCTGGCCGTAGTGCTTTTGCAGCTCGCGCCCGACCAGAAGATTAAATTTCTGATCGGTGCCGCCCAATTCCACATCGGCCTTGAGCGCGACCGAGTCGTAGCCTTGCACCAGGGGATAAAGAAATTCGTGGATGGCGATGGGCTGCCGGCCGATGTAACGCTTGTGAAAGTCGTCGCGCTCCAGCATGCGCGCCACGGTGTGTTGGGCGGCGAGCTGGATCATGTCCGCCGCGCCCATTTCGTTCATCCAGCTGGAGTTGAACACCACCAGCGTTTTGGCGGGGTCGAGTATCTTGAAGATCTGGCCCTCGTAGGTGCGCGCGTTTTCGAGCACCTCGTCGCGCGTGAGCGGCTTGCGCGTGACGTTACGTCCGGTCGGGTCGCCGATCATGCCGGTGAAATCGCCGATCAGAAACAGCACCTCGTGGCCCAAATCCTGAAACTGGCGCAGCTTGTTGATGAGCACGGTGTGGCCGAGATGCAGGTCGGGCGCGGTGGGGTCGAATCCAGCCTTGATGCGCAACGGACGGCCCAACTTGAGCTTCTCGACCAGTTCGCCTTCCGACAGGATTTCCTGCGCGCCGCGCTTGATGAGCGCGAGCGCTTCGTTATGTTTGCCCATAACTGTTTAGCGTATCACATTGGCCCGGCAGGCCGCGAGCAAGGCCCTGTTCCCGGCACCCGGCAAGAAAAATCCGCCTAAAGGGGTTGACCCGGAGGCGCGGGGGGATTAAGGTTAAGCGCTTATTAACAGGGGGTTATGTGATTCACTTCACGTTTCGTGGAAAGTTGCGGGAGAAATTGCGCGCCACAGCGGGCCGCCGGACGCACCTGTATTGGACGGGACTGGCTGCGAGCGGCCTGGTCGTATTCGGCGTTCTGCTCGGCCTCACCTCCCGGTAGGCGGAGGCGACGCGCAGCGAAGCCGCCCTGTCGCAGGACAATGGCCGCACCGTTTCCGTTCCGCTGGCGCTGCCCGATGCGCCTTTATCAAGCTACGCCGCCGCCGCGCCCGCCGCTGAACTCGCCTGGCAAAGCGTAACCATCAAGCCGGGCGATCAGGTGTCCTCGCTGTTTCCGCGCCTGGGCCTGAGTCAGCAACAGTTGCACGAGATCATGGCGCTGGGCGCAGCGACCGCAGGGCTGGCGCGCGTCAAGCCGGGGCAGGAGATTAAATTCCGCACTGCGGGTAATCAGTTGCAGGAATTGCTGTATGAGGTGGACGAGAAGTCATTGCATGTAAAACGCGCAGACGGAAAATTTGTCGCACACCTGACCCAGCACGCGGTGGAGACACGCGTTTCCTACGCCGCGGGCACGATACAAAGCTCATTGTTTGAAGACGCCCAGGCTGCGGGCCTGTCCGACAACCTCACCATGGAAATGGCGGGCATTTTCGGCTGGGATATAGACTTCGCGCTGGATTTGCGCGAAGGCGACGACTTCGGCGTGGTGTATCAGGAACAGTTCATGAACGGCCTCAAGCTGCGCGACGGCGCGATCCTCGCCGCGGAATTCACCAATCGCGGCAAGACCTACCGCGCGGTGCGCTACACCGATTCGCAGGGCAACACCAGCTATTACACGCCCGATGGCCTCGCCATGCGCAAGGCGTTTCTGCGCACGCCGGTGAAATTCAGCCGCATCAGCTCGCACTTCAGCCTCGCGCGCTATCACCCCATTCTGCACCGCATGCGCGCGCACAAGGGCGTGGACTATGCCGCGCCCACCGGCACGCCGGTGAAGGCGGCGGGCGCCGGCAAGGTGATCTTCAAGGGCGTCAAGGGCGGTTACGGCAATACCGTCATCTTGCAACATGGCAGACAGTACAGCACGCTCTACGGACATTTACATAAGTTCGCGCGCGGCTTAAAGCAGGGGGCCTCGGTACAGCAGGGCACAACCATCGGTTATGTGGGCAAATCGGGGCTCGCCTCCGGCCCGCATCTGCATTATGAATTCCGCGTCAATGGCGTGCACAAGAATCCGCTCGCCGTAACCATGCCCAAGGCCGATCCGATTCAGGAAAAATACAAGGCCGCCTTCATGGCCGAGGCGCGCCGTCTGACCGGCCAGATGGCCTTGATCAAGAGCGGCACGCTGGCGTTAAACGCTCCTTAGCTCAATCCGCGCTTCCCTGAGGTTACAGGGGTATCCGGGGCAACACTTTATGCCACACCTCTACCTCGGCCTTATGTCCGGCACCAGCATGGACGCGGCGGATGCGGCGCTGGTGGATTTCAGCGCTGACCAACCAAAACTGATCGCCACCCAGCGCACTCCGCTCACGGTGGAACTGCGCGCCGCGCTGCTCGCGCTGTGCGTCCCCGGCCCGAACGAGATTGAGCGCATGGCGGAGCTCGATGCGCGGCTGGGCGAACTCTTCGCCGACAGCGCGCTTGCGCTCTTGAAAAAATCTGGCGTGAAGCCTGTCCAGGTACACGCCATCGGCAGCCACGGTCAGACCGTCCGCCATCAACCCAGCGGGCCTTACCCGTTCAGTTTGCAAATCGGCAATCCCGCGCTCATCGCACAACGCACCGGCATCACCACGGTCGCGGATTTCCGCCGTGCGGACATCGCCGCGGGCGGACAAGGCGCACCGCTGGTGCCCGCGTTTCACAACGCGGTGTTTCGCTCCGCGGAGCATGATCGCGCGGTGGTCAACATCGGCGGCATCGCCAACATTACGATACTCCACGCTGATCCCTCTCAGGACGTGCGCGGCTTTGATACCGGGCCGGGCAACGTGCTGCTCGATGCGTGGGCGGAACGTCACCTCGGAAAACGCATGGATGAAGACGGGCGTTTTGCCGCGAGCGGCAAGGTGCACGAAGGTTTACTCAGCGCACTTTTGAACGACGCTTATTTTTCACTCGCCCCACCCAAGAGCACCGGGCGCGAGCACTTCAACATCGCGTGGCTCGACGCCATATTGCAACAACACTCAAAACACCCCCTCTCCCCTGGGGGAGGGGGCGGGGGTGAGGGGGAAAAGAGCGCGCAAGATGTACAAGCCACGCTGTGCGAACTCAGCGCCGCTTCCATCACCGAGGCGATTTTGCGTTACGCACCCGGTACAAAAGAAGTGCTGGTCTGCGGCGGCGGCGCACACAACGCGCACTTGATGCAACGTCTGCGGGCGAGACTGAAAGCCTGTTCCGTCGAATCTACTGAGAAATACGGCATCAGCCCGGATTGGATGGAGGCGATGGCCTTTGCCTGGCTTGCGAAACAAACGCTGGAAGAAAAACCCGGTAATCTGCCCGCCGTCACCGGCGCAAAACGTGCCGTGGTGTTGGGGGGAATTTATAAAGCTAAGTAGGTCGGATCAAGCGGAGCGGATCCGACTTAAATCTGTCGGCTCCGCCTGACGGCTTGAGCCGACCTACTTTTCTACATACTTTTCTCTTGTATCTTGTTACTTGTATCTGTCTTTAAGAGACACATACTCGCGCAGCGCCTCGCCGGTGTAGACCTGCGTCGGTCGGAAGATGCGGTTGTCGGCGATTTGTTCGCTCCAGTGGGCAAGCCAGCCGGCGCTGCGGGCGACGGCGAACAGGGCGGTGAACTGGTCGGCGGGGATGCCGAGCTCGGCGTAGAGGATGCCGGAGTAGAAATCCACGTTGGGGTACACGCCCTTGGCGGCGAGGCGGTCTTTCGCCGCTTCTTCCAGCGCATGCGCGATGTCGTAGTAGCGGCTCGCCTTGCCGCCGCGATGCCGGATCAGTTTTTCGATCAGGCCGTGCAGCACCACGGCGCGAGGGTCTTTCACCTTGTATTCGCGGTGGCCCATGCCCCAGATGATTTCCTTGGCGGCGAGTTTCTTGTCCAGCCAGTCTTTGACCTTGGAGGGTGAGCCGATTTCATCCAACATGCCCAGCACGCGCTGATTGGCGCCACCGTGCAGCGGGCCGGACAGCGCGCCGATGGCGGCGGAGATGACGCTGTAGGGATGGGCGAGCGTGGAGCCGGTGACCATGGCAGCAAACGTGGAAGCGTTGATGGTGTGCTCGGCGTGCAAGACCAAACAGGCGTCCATGAGTTGCGCCATGAAGGGTTCCGGCTCTTGGCCGGTGAGCATGTGGAGAAAATTGGCGGCGAAGCCGAGATCGGCGCGCGGCTCGACCAGTTTCTCGCCGCGGCGCAGGCGCTCCCAATAGGCCGCCAAGAGCGGCATGCGCGCGATGATTTTGACCGACATGGTGCGCACGTAGTCCGGGTCGGCATAGGCGCGCGCGCTGGTGGGCTGCGATATTTCGTCGGGATAAAACATGTCGAGGCTCGCCACCACGCACTGGAGCATGTGCATGGGGTGGCCGTTCCGCGGCAGCGCGCGCATCAGGGTGATGACTTCGGGTTTCAATACGCGCTGCGCGCGCAGTGCAGCGTCAAACGCGCCCAACGCCTTGGCTGGTGGCAGTTCGCCTTCCAGCAGCAGCAGCGCGGTTTCTTCGTAGTGGCTGTGCGCGGCGAGCACGTCTATGGGATAGCCGCGGTAGGCGAGCACGCCCTTTTCGCCGTCTATGGAGGAAATGCCGGACTGGGTGGCGGGGACGCCCGCCAAGCCGCGTACGTGGGCGCTCATGACAGACGCATAAAGTCAAAAGGAGGCATCGCGCCTCCTTAAATCAGCACGAAAGTGCGTTCAATCATGCGCCATTCACCCCCATCCCATCCTTCCCTCTGTAAGGGGGAAGGGGATTCGGAGCGATCAAAAAGAATCATTTTGATCGTTTGTGAAATAACATTGAATGAAACGGGTTCAGCTTCACACGAAGAAGGAGGAGCCGCAGCCGCAGGTGGTGGCCGCGTTGGGGTTGCGGATCACGAACTGCGCGCCTTCTAGGCCTTCGGTGTAATCAATCTCGGCGCCGTTGAGGTATTGGTAGCTCATCGGGTCTATGAGCAGGGTGACGCCGTTTTTTACCACCGGGGTGTCGTCTTCGTTCTGTTTTTCATCGAATGTGAAGCCGTACTGGAAGCCGGAGCAGCCGCCGCCGGAGACGAACACGCGCAGCTTCAGCGCCGGATTGCCCTCTTCGGCGATCAGCTCGCTCACCTTGGCCGCCGCGTTGTCGGTGAAGACCAGCGGATCAGGCATTGCCATGGATAACTCGTTTGCTGGCGTACTCATGTGTCTCTCCTGTGATACGGCCTTGTGCCGGTGTTTGGCAAGGGGAAATAATTATCCACCCGCCGCTGCTTACAGTCAATGATATTGGGGCGTGCGTAGGCGCGATCAAGGCTGCAAGGCAATTCCCTCCAGACCGCCACGCTCGTCCAGGCCAAACATGATGTTCATGTTCTGTATCGCCTGCCCCGCCGCGCCCTTGGTCAAGTTGTCTATCACCGACAGGATCACGGCGGTGTCGCCGCCCCGCGGACGATGCACGGCGATGCGGCACACGTTGGTGCCGCGCACGCTTTTGGTTTCGGGGTGCGCGCCTTTGGGTAGCACGTCCACGAAGGGTTCCTGCGCGTAGCGTTTTTCATACAGCGCTTGTAGATCGGTGTCGGTGTCCTTGAGCCTGGCGTAGAGCGTGGCGTGAATGCCGCGCACCATGGGCACCAGGTGCGGCACGAAGGTGAGCGCCACCTTTTTTCCCGCCGCCTGCTCCAGGCTTTGGCAAATCTCCGGCAGGTGCCGATGACCGGGCACGCCGTAGGCCTTGAAGTTCTCGCCCGCCTCGCCCAGCATCAAAGATGTCTCGGCCTTGCGTCCCGCGCCGCTCACGCCGGACTTGGCGTCCGCGATGAGGTGCTGTTCATCCACCAGCCCTTGCTCGATCAAGGGCAGCAAGCCCAGAGTGACCGAGGTCGGATAACAGCCGGGATTGGCGACCAGGCGCGCGTTTTTGATCGCCGCGCGGTTCAACTCCGGCAAGCCATACACCGCTTCTTTTAGTAACTCAGGACAAGCGTGTGGGATGCCGTACCACTGCTGCCATCGCTGCGCGTCCTTGAGACGAAAATCGGCGGCGAGATCAATCACGCGCACACCCGCCTTAAGCAAGGCGGGCACTTGCGTCATGGCGGTGCCGTTAGGCGTGGCGAAAAACACCACGTCGCACGCGGCGAGGGCTTTTTCATCCGGCGCGGAAAATTTCAGCGCCACGTGGCCGCGCAGATTAGGGAACAGGTTCGCCACCGCTGTGCCCGCCTCGTTGCGCGAGGTAATGACTTTGAGTTCCACCTGCGGGTGCGCGGCGAGCAGGCGCAGCAACTCCGCGCCGGTGTAACCGGTGCCGCCTACGATGCCGACCTTAATCATCGCCTTCATAAATTAAGTCCAGATTGCTTGACGCAGTATATATTGCTTGGCTTAGGCTTCAAATACCATATCTTGTGGCCTTGGTGAGTATGGGCCTGGGGCGCGCATCTTGCGTTGTATTTTGCCGCATTAGCGTGTAGATTCACCAAGATAATCAAGAGCAAAGTGAGACCGCAAGTATGCGACGTTGGTTCCTGAAAAATCTGGTGATAGCCGCCTGCGCGTTGTGCGCCGCGGGGGCGCAGGCGGATATTTACAAGTTCGTGGACGAAAATAACGTCGTGCATTTCACTAACATGCCCAACGATCCGCGCTACAAGCCGTTTTGGCGCGAGCGTAAGTCCTCCTCGCCGGCTGCGGTCAATCCCGTATCGGGCGCGCTGGGCGCGCAAGCTCGCGCCAACCGCGCGCGCTTCACCCCCATTATCGAAAGCGCGGCACACACGTATAAAGTGGACCCGGCGCTGCTGCATGCGGTTATCCTGGCGGAATCCGCCTATAATCCGAACGCGGTATCGGTCAAAGGCGCGACCGGGCTCATGCAGCTCATGCCAGGCACCGCCAAACGCTACGGCGTGACCGACATTTATGATCCAGGCGCCAACATTCACGGCGGCACGCGCTACCTGCGCGATCTATTGCGGATGTTCAATAACAATATCCATCTCGCCGTCGCCGCCTACAACGCGGGCGAAAACGCCGTGATCGGCAACGGCAACAAGATTCCGCCTTATCCGGAAACGCGCAACTACGTTTCCAAGGTGACGGCCTTTTATCAGAGCAACAAGAAAAAGGCCGCCTCCGGCGCACCCTTGCTGTAAGAACTCTGCCAGCAACTCAATGCCGGCTCAGGCATTGCGCAGCATATGCAAAGGCGGATGACGTATCGCCGGCAGCATACCCAGCACACCCGCCGCAGCGACGCCGATACCGCCGGCAACCAGTCCCGTGAGCCAAATCCACGCGTTAAAGACGTAGGGCAAGTGCAGCACGCGCTCGGCGAGAACGTAACCCAGCACGCTCGCGGCGGCGGCGGCCACCAGTCCGGCGAGCGCTCCCAGCAGCAAAAATTCCGCCGTGAGGCCAGTCAAAAGCTGGCGCCGGCTGGCCCCCAGCGTGCGTAACAGGGCGCTATCCTGCAGACGCTCATCGCGCGTGGACTGCAATGCCGCATACAGCACCACGAATCCCGCGAGCAGCGTGAATCCAAACACGTATTCCACCGCCAGCGTCACGCGCTCGATGATGGCGCGCACCTGCGCCATGATGGCGGCGACATCAATGATGGTGACGTTGGGGAACGATTTGACCAGTGTGCTGAGCAGGGCTTGGCGCTGCTCCGGCAAGTAAAAACTGCTGATGTAGCTCGCCGGATAGCGACTGAGCGCGCCCGGCGTGGCGATGACGAAAAAGTTGACATGAAAACCGTCCCAGTCCACTTTACGCAGGCTGGTGACTTTTGCCGTGAAGGTCTCACCCGCGATGTTGTAACCGAGCGTGTCGCCCAGTTTTATTCCCAGCGTGGTGGCGATACCATCTTCGACGGAGAGCAGGTTTGCGGCGGCGGCACCGCCCTGCCACCATTCCCCGGCGATGATCCAGTTGTCTTGCGGCAGGCGCTCCATCCAGGACAGGTTGAACTCGCGCTCAATGAGATGCCCGGCGCGCTGGTCTTTGTAATCTGACGCTGAAACCGGCTTATCGTTGATGCTCACCAGGCGTCCGCGCACCATGGGATAAAATTCCGGCGCGGGCATCTCCTGGCGCGCGAAAAAATCGCGCAGCGCGGGCAGTTGCTCTGCCTGGATGTTGATAATGAAGCGGTTCGGCGCTTCTCGCGGCAGACTGTCCTGCCAGCTCGCCAGCAGATCGCCGCGCACCAGGGTGAGCAGCAGCAAGGCCATGATGCCGACGCCGAAGGCGAGGATTTGCGTGACGCTGCTCGCGGGACGGCGCGCGATGTTGGTCAGACCAAAGCGCCACGCCACGCCCACGCGGGTGCGTAATCGCGCCAAGCATTGCACCAGCAGCCACGCCATCAGCGCCAGTACGGCGAGTGCGGCCAGCGTGCCCGCGACGATAGTCACGCCTAGTTTAAAATCGCCCGCCTGCCAGATCATCAGGGCGCCGAGCAGCAAGATGCCCGATAGATAAGCTGAGATACCACGCATGGGCAGACCCAGCTCACGGCGCAGCACGCGCAAGGCCGGTACGTTTTTCAGCGCCAGCAACGGCGGCAAGGCGAAGCCGAGCAGCGTTACCAGGCCGATGGCGAATCCGAACAGCGCCGGACGCAGCGAGGGTGGCGGCAGCGGCGCGGCGATGAGCCTGCCCAGCAGATCGGTGAATAAACCGTGCGCCGCGTAACCCGCGATACAGCCTAGCAGACTGGCCGCCGCGCCCAGCGCCAGCATTTGATAAAAATAGCTGCGGGTAATAAACGCCTGCGGCGCGCCGAGACAACGCAGCATGGCGCAGGTATCGAGGTGGCGCACGCTATAGCGCCGCGCGGCGGTGGCCACCGCCGCGCCCGCGAGCAACACGCTCACCAGCGCGGCCAGTCCCAGAAACCGCTCGGCGCGCTCCAGCGCGGAGCGCACTTCGGGGCGCGCGTCCTCCACCGTCTCCAGGCGCTCGCCCGGCTGCAAGCTGTTTTCAACGCCGGCGCGGAATTGCCGCACGCTGTCCGGTTCGCCAGCCGCCAGCAGGCGGTAACGGATGCGGCTGCCGGTCCGCACCAATCCGGTGGCGGGCACGTCGTTGAGATTCATCAGCAGGCGCGGCGCGATGCTGAACACGTCGCCGCCGCGATCCGGTTCATGCGTCAGCAGCGCCGTGATTGAAAACTGTTCTGTACCGAGGCTGAGTGTGTCGCCTACCTTGAGTTTAAGCTGCTGCAACAGGCGCGCGTCCGCCCATACCGTGCCGGGGGAAGGAATCGCGCGCACAACCTGCTCCGCGCCAAACATTTCCCGCGCGATACGCAGTTCGCCGCGCAAGGGATAGTTTTCGCTCACCGCCTTGACCTCGGCCAGTTGATTCACATCACCGGAGAGCACCACACTGACAAAGCTCATGGTCGCGGCGTGTTGCAGATTGTGTGCCGCAGCGCGCGCCGCGTGTTGCGGCAGCGCCTGATCGGAGACGATCACCAGGTCCGCGCC
>JBCKVB010000032.1:0-14666 GCA_038924245.1 Gammaproteobacteria bacterium
GTTCAGCACTTCGCGCTTCACCCACTCACGCACGGCTTCAATTCTGGCCCGCCGCCACGAGCAGGCGCTTGTTCACAAACGCCGGGATGCGCTTCACCGCCGTTTGTTGATCGTACCCCCATTGTTCCCGCTCATCCCTCATCATTGCGGGCGGTTTGCCGAAATACCGGTAGCCATTGCCTCCATTCTCCTTGGCCTGATACATCGCCAAGTTGGCATTGACCAGCAGCGTTTCCACGTCGTCGTCGCCGGGGGAGAGGCTTATCCCCACGCTGGCGCTGATGTAAAGTTCGCGCTCGCGGATGATGAAAGGACGCGCCAGCGCGGCCACGATCTTCTCCGCCACACCTTCCACATCCTCGGCCTGTTGCAGGCTGGACACCACCACGAATTCATCTCCGCCCAGACGCGCCACGGTGTCCGCCTCGCGCACGCAACTCTTCAGGCGCTCGGCCACGGACTGCAGCATGAGATCGCCCACGGCGTGGCCGAACAAGTCATTCAGGTCTTTAAAGTAATCCAGATCAATAAACAACGCCGCCACCGGACGCTCTTCACGGCGCGCTTGCAGCATCATCTGGTGGATGCGGTCATACAGCAGCGCGCGGTTGGGCAGACCAGTCAACGGATCGTGGTACGCGAGGTGGCGCACCTGGTCCACGGCGAGTGAACGTTCCGTGATATCGGAGAAGATGGCTATATGGTGCGTGACCTCACCCTGCTCGTTGCACACCGCGCTGATGGACAGCCACTCGGCATACAGCGCGCCATCCTTGCGCCGGTTCCAGATTTCTCCCTGCCAGCGCCCGCGCAGACTGAGACTCTCCCACAGGTCTTGATAAAACGCCTCGCCTTGACGCCCGGAACCGAGGGTTTTTGGATCCTTGCCCAGCACCTCGCCCAAGGTATAGCCGGTGATCTCGCTGAACGCGCGGTTCACAGCGACGATGCGGTTGTGCGCATCGGTAATCATGATGCCATCGGTGGTGTCTTCAAACACCATGAAATAAAGACGCAGTTTTTCCTGCGCCTGCAACGGTAATAACACGGCCTCGGCGTTTAACATATTTCCTATCTCCCGGTTAATGAGACGTCTGCGAATCGGGCTGTTCGATGCCCGCCATGACCGCGCACTCGCCGCGCCAGCGGCACTCACGCTGACCGCAGGTAGCCGCCTCTCCGGTTGCAAAGCACGCAACATTGCCTTCGGCGCACTGTATGGCGTGAATCAAATCTTTCAACTCTTCGTACTTGCGCGGCTGGATACCCAAGCGCCTGGCGAGCAGATATATTTCACGCCGCTTGGTGTGGCTCATATGCTGCTCCTCGGATCACCGGGCGCTACTGAACGGTGACGCGGTGCGCCGCGGCGCCGGCCTTCTTGGGCAGCTTCAGTTCCAGCACGCCGTCCTTGTATTTCGCCTCGCTCTTGGCCTCGTCCACCTCCTGATCCAGCGTAAAGCTGCGATAGACCTGGCCGTAGTAGCGCTCGCTACGCAACACCTTTTCGCCCTTCTTTTCTTCTTTTTCCTTCCTGACCTCGGCGCTGATGGCGACGTGATTGCCGTCTATGGTGATATTGACGTCTTCCTTTTTCACGCCCGGTATCTCGGCGCGCACGTTGTATTCCTTGTCGTTTTCCGTGAGGTCCAGGGTGATCTGCATGGGTTGCAGCGCCAGTTCACGGCGTAACGGACGCCCGAAGCCTTTGAACATGTCTTCAAAGGCGGTATCGAACGGTTCGAAGCGCATCAGATTACTCATGATTCTTCTCCTGTTTTCATGTGAGCTTGCTGGTTACATTAACTACGCGCCTTTTTGATGTCCTTGACCTAGATCAATAATGATTCAGTTATCGCCAAGCGGTGAGCCAACCGGGCCTGACCCACCCGGCCCGCCTTGATGCAGATCAAACATCCGACGCTTAGCGTGTGCATTTTTTGCGGCGCTCTGACATTATCGCGCATAGTAGGATTTTGGATTTAAGAATGCGGCCATGACGGACATTACGTTTTACGACGTCGGAGAGGATGAGCACGCGCCTTTGCGCCGCGCGTTGCGCGGCTACGCGGCGTGGAATACGCGCCTGATAAGCGACCCGCTGGGCGCGCAAAATGCCGCGCTGGCGCAGCAGAGCGTGGTGGTATCGGTGTTCACCATGAGCCGCGTCACGGCGCAGATACTGAAGCAACTGCCGCAGTTGCGGCTGATCGCGGTGCGCTCCACGGGCTACGACCACGTTGACCTGAACAGCGCGGCGGCACGCAATATCCGGGTGTGCAATGCGCCCGACTATGGCGAAACCACCGTGGCGGAGTACACCCTCGGCCTGCTCAGCGCGCTGATGCGCCGCCTGCCGCTGACCTTGCGCCGCACTTATCACGGAGATTTTTCGTGCATCGGTCTGTGCGGCCACGACCTGCGCGGCAAAACCCTTGGACTCATCGGTACCGGCCGCATCGGCGCGCGTGTGGCGCACCTGGCGCACGCCTTCGGTATGCGCATCCTGGCCTGCGATCCGCGGCCAAACGCGCGCTTGAGCGAGGAATATGGCGTGGACTATCTCGCGCTCGATGAGTTGCTGCCGCAAGTGGACGCCTTGAGTCTGCACCTGCCATACACCAAGGCTACGCACCATTTACTGAATGCGGGGCGGCTCGGCGCGCTCAAACCCGGCGTGCTGCTCGTCAACACCGCGCGCGGCGGGCTTATAGACAGCCGCGCGCTGGCGCGGCTGCAGGCGGAGGGTCATTTCGGCGGACTGGCGCTGGACTGCTTTGAAAGCGAGGAGGTATGGTTGAACGCCCTCGCGCCGCTGCCCGATCATTTCAGCGCCGCGCAGGTGGCGCAGGCGATGAACAATTTCCGCTTGCAGCTCGGCGACAACGTCATCCTCACCCCGCACAACGCCTTCAATTCCACCGAGGCCCTGCAACGCAGCATCGCCACCACCCTGAAGAACATCGAGGCGTTTTTGAACGGCCACCCCCGGAACCTGGTAGAACCGCCCGCCTAGGCAGAACAGACGTAGCCACTCTCAATCGCCGGCCGGTTGCATGGCCTTTTCGATCTCCAGCACCTTTAGTGTGGTCTTGAGCACCGTGTCAGGGTTGAGTGAGATAGAGTCTATGCCTAGGCGCACCAGGTATTCCGCGACTTCCGGATAATCGGACGGCGCCTGGCCGCAGATGCCGGAATAGCGCCGGTTGCGGCGCGCGCCCTCGACGGCGCGGCGCATCATTTCCATCACGCCCGCATCACGCTCATCAAACTCGAACGCAACCAGAGCCGAGTCACGGTCTACGCCCAGCACCAGTTGGGTGAGGTCGTTGGAGCCGATGGAAAATCCATCGAAGATGCACGCGAAGGCGTCCACCTGTAACACGTTATTCGGTATCTCGCACATCACGTACACTTCCAGGCCGTTTTTGCCGCGCGTGAGGCCGTGCCCGGCCAGTGCGGCGAGCACGCGCTCGCCCTCCGCCACGGTGCGGCAAAATGGGATCATGAGCTTGACGTTAGTCAAGCCCATGATCTCGCGCACATGCTTCAGCGCGCGGCACTCCAGGGCAAAGCCCTCGGCGTAGGAAGGGTGCGTGTAGCGCGCCGCGCCGCGAAAGCCAAGCATGGGATTTTCCTCCCTTGGCTCGAAATCCCGGCCGCCGATCAGGCTCGCGTATTCATTGGACTTGAAATCGGACAGGCGCACGATCACCGGCTTGGGATAAAACGCCGCCGCGATGGTGCCCACGCCTTCGGCCAGACGCTGCACAAAATACTCGGTCTTGTCATCAAAACCCGTCGTCAAGCGCTCGATTTCCTTGCGCGCCCCCCTGTCGCTCACACGTTCCGGATGGATGAGCGCCAGCGGGTGTATCTTGATGCTGTTGTTGATGATGAACTCCAGGCGCGCCAGCCCCACGCCGTCATTGGGGATGAAGGACAGCGCGAAGGCCTGATCGGGGTCGGCGAGATTCATCATGATTTTGGTGCGCGGGCGCGTGAGCCCGGTAAGCGGGTCGCGTTGAATGCGGTATTTGAGCAGGCCGCGATAGATATTGCCCACGTCGCCTTCCGCGCACGATACGGTAAGCGGCTCTCCGGTGGCGAGTACGCGCGCGGCATTTTCCGCCCCGACCACGGTGGGGATGCCGAGTTCGCGTGCGACAATGGCGGCGTGGCAAGTGCGTCCGCCGCGATTGGTGACGATGGCCGCGGCGCGCTTCATCACCGGCTCCCAGTCGGGCGTGGTGGTCTCGGCCACCAGCACCTCGCCGGACTGGAAGTCGGCAAGATGTTCCAGATCGGTGATGACGCGCGCGTTGCCGGCGCCGATTTTCTGGCCCACGCTTTTACCTTGCAACAACAATTCGCCGCGCTGTTCCAGAATGTAGGTCTCCAGCACCTCGCCGCGCCGCTGCGACTGCACGGTCTCCGGGCGCGCCTGCACCACGAACAATTCACCCGTGACGCCATCCTTTGCCCACTCAATGTCCATGGGTTGCCAGTGTCCGGCGTGCGCGCTGTAATAGTCTTCGATCTTCAACGCGTAATCAGCCAGCTTAAGCGCCTCGTCATCGCTGATGCAGAAGCGTTTGCGCTCCGCCTCCGGCACCGCGCGGTTACGCGTGGAAGCCCCCACGCCGCCTTGCGCGTACACCATGCGCAGTTGCTTCGCGCCCAGGCGGCGGCGCAGCACGGCGCGATAACCCGCGCGCAACGTGGGCTTGAATACGTAATATTCGTCGGGATCCACCGCGCCCTGCACGATGTTTTCGCCCAGCCCGTACGCGCCGGTGATGAACACCACGTCGCGGAAACCGGTCTCGGTATCGAGGGTGAAGATCACGCCGCTCGCCGCGAGATCGGAGCGCACCATCCTCTGCACGCCGATGGAGAGCGCCACTTGAAAGTGATCGAAGCCCTGATCCACGCGGTAGGAGATGGCGCGGTCGGTGAACAGGCTCGCGAAACACTTGGCCACCGCCTCGCGCAACGCGGCATGGCCGCGGATGTTGAGATAGCTCTCCTGCTGCCCGGCGAAGGAAGCGGTGGGCAAATCCTCCGCGGTAGCCGAGGAGCGCACCGCCACGTCCATGCGCGCGCCGTATTGAGCACACAGATCGTCGTAGGCCCGCGCGATCTCCGTCCATAAATCTTCCGGTATCCCCGCGCCACGGATCAAGTCACGCGCCAGCTCCCCGCGCCGCGCCAGCTCCGTGACATCCTGCTTGTCCAGCCCGTGCATCACGCGCTGCAATTCAGCGCGTATGCCCGCGCTGTCCAGCACGTGCCAATAGGCGCTCGCGCTGATGGCGAAGCCATTGGGTATCTTCACGCCCTGCGGGATGAGCGCGCGATACATCTCGCCCAGCGAGGCGTTCTTGCCCCCGACGCGCGGCAGATCTTGCAGCGCGATTTGGTCAAACCAGAGGATGTACGCGGGCATCGGTATTTAAAATGGTTTGAAAACAAGCATTCTGGATTGTGTTCCACAATAGGATAACCCGACCGGCCCAAGCTTGATATAGATCAAGGAAGCCAGGGCGAATGTTATGTATTTTGCACCAAGGTTCTACTAAAGCGGACGGCTATAACGACACACGCCATGTACGGCTTCAGCACATATATCAAACTGCCGTTTGACGCGGTGGTGGAGAAAGTCACCGAGGCCATGAAACAGGAGGGGTTCGGCGTGCTCACCGACATAGACGTGCAGGCAACATTGAAGGCCAAGCTCAACATCGAGCGGCGCCCTTACCGCATCCTCGGCGCGTGCAATCCGCCGCTCGCGCACCGCGCGCTGGAGGCCGATCCGGATGTTGGATTGCTGCTGCCGTGCAATGTGGTCGTGCGCGAAGAAGCGGATAACAGGATTACGGTGTCCTTCATGGACCCCGTCGCCGTACTACAGTTGTCGAATAATCCGGAGTTGCATGCCATCGGCAAGGAAGTGAAGGCGCGGCTGGAACGTGTGCGCGACAGCCTTGCGCTTGCGGGTTAAGCGCATGCAGAGAGAGCGGCATGTTTGGATATGCGCGCGGTGAAATAAAACGCGAAGATTTAAAGTCCACAGCACAGGAGAGGCAAAATGAAACACATCACTTTAACCGTAGTGCTTATCGCCTTGGCGCTGTCAATGCCCGTGGCTTTTGCCGAGGATGCCCACCATCCGGAAAAGGCGGGTAAATCCGCCTCACCCGCCGCCGCTTCCAGCGCTGACGCGGATAAATCCGCGGATAAATCCATGGGACCCATGCGCGAACAAATGAAAAAGATGCACTCGCAAATGCAAGCTATCCGCCAGGCCAAAAACCCCAAGGAGCGCGAGAGGCTGCTACAGGAGCACATGCAGAGTATGCGCGAGGGGATGAAAATGATGTGCGGTATGAGGGGCCAAATGGCACAAGGCGCAACACCCCAAACAGGCGGTATGGGTAATGGCATGATGGACGGTGGCGGAATGATGGGCGGGGGCATGATGGGCGGCAATGGCATGGAAAAACGAATGGAGATGATGGAGGAGATGATGGAACAGATGCTGGAGCATCAGGAGGCCATGCAACCAGGCAAGTAGCCTTGCCGTTTGCGGAGCCAATAATATCAATAATATTCAAGGAGGTGTGTCATGACTGACTTCTGGAAAATGCATGCGTTTTCGCTGGCGACGACTCTGGGTGTGGCGTATATCCTATGCGCCATTTTCGATGCGCTGTTTCCGCCCTTCGGGCTGCTCGCCGGGCTGGCGTCGGCCAGTCCATGGCCGATCTCCGGCAGTCCCCTCGGTTTCCTGACGGGGTTCGTGCTGTTCACCGCCGCCGGTTTTGCGCTCGGCGCCCTGTACGGATTCGCGTGGGGATTCTGGAGCAAACGACTGCGGTGAGGTGTTGTCATCGGTGTTCGTGCCGCTGTACAATTTTTTCCATAGCCGCTTTGTGAAAGGAGAATGATCACGGACAAGCTCCATCCATAATCTGATCCGCCCCTGGGTTGGCGCTAATAAATAGCGGCCGCTCAAAGCCTCATCCCTCAAGCTGTCCGTGCATTGAGCACCGGCACGGCCCGAACCAGGAGTATTCGCAGCCTATGCGCGTGGTGCCGCTTTGCCAGACAAAAAGTGTTTTGGGAATAATATTACCGTTTATCCTATTTGAGATAAGATGCATGCACGTCCCTCAACAGACAACTCACCAGGAGACGTCATGGCAATTGATCCGGTGTGCGGCATGACCGTGCATGAAAAAACAGCGGCGGACCGCTTCGTTTATCTGGGCCAGAACTATTATTTTTGTTCGACGCGTTGCCTGCGCGAGTTCGAGACCGGGCCTGAGAAATTCATTCAGGGCGGTGCCAGGCCGCACATTCACGCCGCCGGCCCCCTTCTTGCCGGCAAGGCCAAAGACCCCATCTGCGGCATGGTGATAGACAAGGCCGGGGCGCTCAAGAGCGAACGCGGCGGGCGCGCGTACTACTTCTGCAGCGTGGGCTGTCAGCGCACCTTCGAGTCCCCGGAGCAAGAGCTCAAGACCATGCAGACGCGCGTGATGATCGCGCTGTCCGGGGTGCTGGTCCTGGCCGCCATGCGCGCTGCGGTATTCCTTGGGCTCGCCGGCGGCGCGGTGACGGTAACCTTTGTGCCGTTCGACTTTTTGCCCTGGTTCACCTGGGGCATATGGATGATGATCCTGGTGACGCCGGTGCAACTCATCGGTGGTTGGGGCTTCTATGTGGGCACCTGGAACGCGATCAAGGCGCGCACCATCAACATGGACACGCTGATCGCGCTCGGCACCACCACCGCCTACCTCTACAGCGTGGTGGTGGTGTTCTTTCCGGACATCCTGCCGGTAGCGGTGGAGGAACGCGAGGTGTATTTCGAAGTTTCCGCGGTGATCATCGCCTTCGTACTGTTTGGCAAATACATGGAGGAGATGATCAAAAAACGTTCCTCCGCGGCGGTGCGCAAGCTCATGGATCTCAAGCCCGCGACCGCGCATGTGATGCGCGCCGGCCAGGAGATGGAGGTGCCCGCGGAAAGCGTGATGGTGGATGAAATCGTCGTGGTGCGCCCGGGCGAGAAGATTCCCACCGATGGCGTGGTGCTGGAAGGCGTGTCCAGCGTGAACGAGGCGATGCTCACCGGCGAGGCGATGCCGGTGGAGAAAGGTCCCGGCGCGAAAGTCATCGGCGGCACGCTCAATCAGGCGGGCCTGCTCCATTTCAAGACCACGCGCGTCGGGGCGGAAACCGCGCTGGCGCAAATCATCAAACTGGTCGAAGAGGCGCAGACCTCCAGCGCCCCGATCCAGCGCATCGCCGATCAGGTGACCGGCTACTTTGTTCCGGCGGTGGTGCTGATCGCGTTCGCCGCTTTCGCAGGCTGGTGGCTGATAGGCAACTTTCCGCAGGGTCTGATGGCCTTCATCGCGGTGCTGATCATCGCCTGCCCGTGCGCGCTCGGCATCGCCACCCCGGCGGCGCTCATGGTGGGCGTGGGCAAGGGCGCGGAAGCGGGGATATTGATCCGCGGCGCTGAAGTGCTGGAGCGCGCGCGGCAGCTCACCACGGTGGTGTTTGACAAGACCGGCACGCTCACGCGCGGCTCGCCATCCGTCACGGACATTGTCCCCGTCGCGCAGCACGCCGAAGAGGAACTGTTACGGCTTGCCGCCGCCGTGGAACAGGGATCGGAACATCCGCTCGCCGCCGCCATCGTGCGCGCGGGAAAGCACCGCAACCTCGCCCTGCCCAAGGCAAGTGATTTCATGGCGATTGCGGGACATGGCGCGCGCGCCGTGCTGGAGGGCAAGCCCGCGCTGCTCGGCAATCGGCGCTTGCTGCGGCAGGAAGGCATTCCGATCAGTCAGGTCGAAGACATCATGACTGAGCTCGAAGCACAAGGCAAAACCGCCATGCTGCTGGCGTATGACGGCGCGTTGCTGGGCGTGATCGCGGTAGCGGACACACTTAAACCCGAAGCGCGCGAAGCGGTGCAAAGCCTGATACAGGAAGGCATCGAGGTGATCCTGCTCACCGGCGACAATCCGCGCACCGCTCATGCCATTGCGCGCGAGCTCGGCATCACGCGCGTCATCGCCGAAGTTTTGCCCGGCGACAAGGCCCAGGTGATCCGCGACCTGCAAGCGCAGGGCAAGGTGGTGGCGATGGTGGGCGACGGCGTAAACGACGCCCCGGCGCTCGCCACGGCGGATATCGGCATCGCCATCGGCTCCGGCTCCGACGTCGCCAAGGAGACCGGCGGCATCATCCTCATCAAGAACGACGTGCGCGACGTGGTGGTGGCCATCCGCCTGTCGCGCGCGACGCTGCGCAAGATCAAGCAGAACCTGTTCTGGGCGTTCATCTACAACAGCGTCGGCGTCCCGGTGGCGGCGCTCGGATTTTTAAACCCCATGATCGCCGCCGCAGCCATGGCGCTGAGTTCCCTGTCGGTGGTCGTGAACTCGGCGCTGCTGAAACGGCATAAGCTGTCTGCGGAGTGAGTGGAGTTTGCCATTACCGAAGGAGGATACCTGTGAATCAGGAACCCACACCCCCGGCGCGCAAAGGGTGGCGCTCAGGCCTCGCGCTGCTCGGCTTTCTCGCCATCGCCGCCTTCTTTCTCCTTACCGAGCACCGGGCGCATGCCCTCGGTATCCTGCCGTTTGTGTTGCTGCTTCTGTGCCCGCTGTTGCATCTGTTCGGACATGGACATGGCGGACACGATCATGAATCCGGAAAAGGAACCAGGCCATGAATTCCTCACTCCCCGCCTACGGCTTGTGGCTTCTGGTGGTTATCAACTCGCTGGTGTTCATCATCTTCGCCTTCAGTTTCGCCAAGCCGCAAACCAAACGCGATTGGCGCTCGTTCGGCGCTTTTTCCGCCTTCATCGTCGCGCTGTTCACCGAGATGTACGGCTTCCCGCTCACCATCTACCTGCTCTCGGGCTGGCTGCAGAGCCGTTATCCCGGCGTGGACTGGTTCGCGCACGACGCGGGACATCTGCTGGAGATGCTCTTTGGCTGGCGCGGCAATCCTCATTTCGGGCCGTTTCACTTGTTAAGTTTTGCCTTCATCGGCGGCGGCTTCTGGCTGCTCGCCTCGGCATGGAAGGTGCTGTATGCGGCGCAGCAGACCCACACGCTCGCGACCACCGGATCATACTCGTACATCCGCCATCCGCAATACGTCGGATTTGTCCTGATCATGTTCGGGTTCCTGGTGCAATGGCCGACGTTGCTCACGCTCACCATGTTCCCGGTGCTGGCCTACATGTACGTGCACCTGGCGCGGCGCGAGGAGCGCGAAGTCTTGGCCGAGTTTGGCGAGCCATATGCGCGTTATGCCGCGCGCACTCCGGCGTTCGTCCCACATCTTTCGCGGCTGCGCCACCGAGAACCTTGAGAGGTACCACTATGCCCTTCATCACCACGCCCGCGCAACATCGTTTCCCCTGGTACGTGCGGCTGTTCTTCTGGAATCAGCGATGCAAGTACGGTGCCGTGCTCGAACCCGCGCGCCTGAAGCAAGGCGGCTGACTGGCGTGGCAAGGCAGGGCCGGGGATGGGTCCTTGCACTGGCTTTATCTTCGCCATCCCTGGCCAGGCGTTTGGCGCTTCGCGCCTCACCCTCCGCTTCGCGCCTCACCCTCCGCTTCGCGTTTCGCCCGGCGCGCGCATCACGTAGCCGAACACCAGCGCCGCACCGAGCGAGATCGCGCCGAGCAGCGTGAAGGCGCTGGTGTAACCGTAAACACCCACCATCCAGCCGGTGAGCACCGGGCCGATGGTCTGGCCCACGTCCATCACCGTGCGCAGCACGCCCATGGAGGAGCCGTATTCGCCGTTTTTAGTGAGGTCCGCGACCAAGGCCGAGGTGGATGACGTGACCATGGCGAAACCGACGCCGAACACCAAGCTCAGCGCGCACAGGCCAAAAAAATAGGGCAGATACGGCAGCAGCACGACGCTCAATGCGCCGATCAATAAACCCGGAATGATAATGCGCGTGCGCCCGACTTTATCCGACACCCTGCCCATGATGGGCTTGATAAACACGATGCTCACCAGTTGCACGCCCAGTATCACGCCGATCTGCCAGGCCGGGATGCCGAGTGAGGCGGCGAACAGCGCGAGAAACGCCTCCACCGCGCCGAACACCAGATACTGCGCCGCTTCCACCAGCGTCGTCACCATGATGCGCGTATCGCGCAAGACCATTTTCAAGCTGGCGGAAAAACTGGCGCGCCCTGTTTTGTGAAGCGGCGCCGGTGCGCCGCTGTCATCCAGCATCAGGCCCACGGCCAGCGCCAGCACGCCGCTGACAGCGCAGGCGATGTACACCGCGTCGAAGCTCGCCAGCGAAATCAAAAATCCGCCCAGGAACGGCGCGCTGGAGCGCCCCACGATGGTCACCGAGGAATAGGTGGAAAGTTTGGCGGCGCGGTCCTGCGTGTAACGCTCGGCAATCGCGGCGGTGGCCACGGTGCCGAAGATCGCGGTGGCGAAGCCGTGATAAAAGCGCACCGCGATCAACTGCCAGACCTCGCTCACCAGCAGATACAAAAACGGCGCGCTGGCGAAAATCAGCAAGGAGAAGAAAATCACGCGCCGCTTGCCGAGATAATCGGACAGCGAGCCGGCGGGAAAACTGATCAGGATGCCGGGGATGGTCGAGGCGATGACGATCCAGCCGATTTCCGATGGCGTTGCGCCGAGCGCCTGCGCGAACAAGGGCAGCACCGGGGTCTTGGACATCGTGGAACTCAAAATCGCCAGCCCGCCGATGAAGGCGATCAATGCAAAAAATGATATGGAGACCGATTTCATCGTTTTGCCTATTAGATTTCGCGCCGCGCGGGCAACCAAAGGGGGATCTGGCGCCACTCCTCTTTGGGAACCCCATTGCTAAGGAACCCAATCGAAGTTCATAAGCGCCCCGGTGGCTGTGGAAAACGGCTACCATTATAGCCGTAGCCGCGAACACGCCGAGGCCATCGTGCGCATGCTGTGGAACATTTTAGGAGTGCTGGCAACCGTCTATGCGGCGCTGCTCATAGTCGTGTTCCTGTTTCAGTCGCGCCTGGTCTATTTTCCCGGCATAGGCCGCGAGTTCTCCGCGACGCCGCGCGACGCGGGCATCGAGTATGAAGAGGTGCGGCTCGACACCGGCGACGGGGAAAGCCTGCACGCCTGGTTCGTCCCGGCGCCGCAGTCACGGGGAACCGTGCTGCTGTTCCACGGCAATGCCGGCAACATCTCCCACCGCCTGGAATACCTGCTCATGTTCCATCGACTCGGTTACTCCAGCTTCATCTTCGACTACCGGGGCTACGGCAAGAGCAGCGGCAGACCCAGCGAGCAGGGAACTTACCGGGACGCCGAGGCGGCGTGGCGTTACCTTACCGTGACCCGGAACATCGAGCCCCGGCGCATCGCGCTGCTGGGCGAATCCCTCGGCGGCGCGGTGGCGGCGTGGCTCGCGTCACGCCAACGGCCCGGGGCGCTGGTGCTTGCCTCCGTCTTCACCTCGGTGCCGGACATGGGGGCCGAAGTCTATCCGTTCCTGCCGGTGCGGCTGCTGTCGCGCTTCGACTATAACACCCGCGCCTACCTCAAGAACGTGGAAGCTCCGGTGCTCATCGCCCACAGCCGCGAGGACGATATCGTCCCCTACCGCCACGGCCGGGCGCTGTTCGAGGTGGCGCGCGAACCCAAGACCTTCCTGGAGATGCGCGGAGGCCACAACGACAGCTTCCTGTTCAGCCAGGAAGCCTGGGCCAGTGAGCTGGGCGCCTTCCTCGATCGCTACGTGGGAAACCCGGCCGTGCCCGCCCCGTCCGGAAATTCGGCGAAATCCCATGTAATCGAATCCCCTTGAGGCGGAGTCCACACTGCATGAAGATGATCCGGCGGCCATTTACACACTTTTTGATGGTGGCTCAGGCACTACTGCTCAAAGCTGGCTTTGAGATGACCGGAAGCAAAGGTAACCACAGGCTATAATATCAAAGGAAGCAAAAGGGTAAAGGTGTTGCATGTAGTTCTCTATCCACAAGGGAGGGTTAGGCCATGTATCAAACTGTTTCCATAGAGCGCGGTGCGGCGTGGTTCGCGGAGGGCTGGCGGCTGTTCATGAAAAGCCCCGGGTTGTTGATCGGCATGACGGTGGTGATGGTGCTCATCATGCTGGCGCTCAATATCATTCCTTTGCTCGGCGGTCTCATCAGCATGGTCGCCGTGGTCATGTTGGCCGCCGGATTGTACGTCACGCTGGATCGCCTGCATAAAAACGAACCGGCCAATTTCAATCTGCTGTTCGCCGGTTTTGGCGCGTTGTTCAAACCGCTGCTGATCCTCTCGCTCATATTTCTGGGCGCGCAGATTGTGATTGGTATGGTGATCTTTCTTGTAGTGGGCGGCGGCATGATGGGTACGCTGTTGATGGGCGGCATGATGTCCGGCGGCGAACCCAGCCAGGAGGCGATGGCGAGCATGATGCAGGCGGGCTTGACGGCTTTGATGCTGGCGTTGATCCTGTCGCTGCCACTGTTCATGGCCTATACCTTCGCCATGCCGCTGGTTTGCCTCTCCAGGCGCGAGCCCATCACCGCGCTCAGGGAAAGTTTTTTCGCGGTGGCGGCGAACTGGGCGCCGTTTCTGGTATTCGGCCTGATTTCTATCGTGCTCGCCATTGCGGCCTCCATTCCGTTCATGCTGGGCTGGCTGATGTTGCTGCCGGTGTTGTTCGCGGCGAGCTACATGGCCTACCGGGACGTATTCGCGGAACAGAGTAACGTGATGGCCTCGTAATCCGAAGAGTTTTTCAGAGGTTTGTTAGATACGCGCGGCGCGGGCCAGCACCCACACGTCTATTTTTTTCACCCCGGCCTTGCGCAAGGTGGCGGCGAATTCTTCCACGGTATGCCCGGTGGTCATCACGTCATCCACAATCGCCACATGATGCGCCTTGATCGGCCGCGTCACCTGAAACGCGCCTTTTATATTGCGCCGCCGCTGTGCGGCGGGGAGCAGGGATTGTGCGGTGGTGGCGCGCACGCGCGCGCAGCTTCGATAATCCAGCGGGATGTCCATGCGGCGTGCGATAGGGCGCGCCAGTTCCAAGGCCTGGTTAAAGCCGCGCTCGCGCAGACGCGCGCGATGCAGCGGCACGGGGAGTATCACTTGCGGCGGTTGCGTAACATGTCGCGCAACGTGCTCCGCCAGACGTTCCCCTAATAGTCGAGCAAGATGCAGTTGGGCGTTGAATTTGAGCCTTTGAACAAGCCGGTCCGCCGGGTAAGCGTAACGCAACAGGGCCAGGGCGCGATCATAGGAGGGCGGCTGCTGAGCACATTGGCCGCACACCAACTCTCCCTTGGCTTCCGGCAACGGTACGGCGCAACGCGCGCAACACGAAGCGTTGTGAGGCAATTCACGCCTGCAGCCCGCGCATAGCTCGCCGTCCCCTCCCGCCCCGCATACCACGCAGTACCGGGGCATCAGCCACGACTGTACATTTTTTATACAACTGTCTACATTTATTCGCATTTCAAGTTGACAGCCCGCGCGCAGCCGTTATGATGCCTTGATTCTAACCGGCTTAGCCGGCTGATGGAAACAGCCTGCGCGCGGCCCATGGATGGGCCGCCATTTTTCAAACAC
>JBCKVB010000033.1:0-14546 GCA_038924245.1 Gammaproteobacteria bacterium
GATGGCGTAATCATTACGAACTACCACGTCATTGAAGACTCAAAGCAAATCGTTGTGGTTCGTCCAGGTCAGAAGACTGAGTATGTCGCCGAAGTGCTGCAAGTCGATCCAGCAAACGATGTAGCGATTATAAAGATTCAAGCAACCTCTGACCCCATCCCCTTCGCGTCGTCATCTGATGTGCTTAAGGGACAAGAAATCCTCACGCTTGGATACCCACTTGTTGCAATTCAGGGGCAAGAGCAAAAGGCGACGTTCGGCAGAATTAATGCGCTTACCGGGTTAAGGGATGATGTTCGCCTCTTGCAGATTGATACTCCGATCCAACCGGGCAACTCTGGCAGTCCATTGCTTAACAAGCGAGGGGAAGTGATCGGCGTGGTGACATCTACACTTAATTCGATTGTTACACTTCTGGCTAGTGGGTCCTTGCCGCAAAACGTAAATTTCGCAGTCAAGTCTGATTACATAGTGCCTACGTTACGGTCCGCGCTGCAAAACCGTTACGCCCCGTCATCAGCGTCTTCCGTCGAGCAGACAATGGAACGCGTAGTTGCAGCGCGGGAGTCATCAGTTGTATTAGTGATCGCAAGATAATCTCGCTTGATTAGCCTTGAGTCTTTCGATGAACTCTGAACCGCGGGCAAGACGGGCCTCCCGTGGTAGTTTGTCCAGATCAGGAAACGCCAGCCGGGATTTTCCGAACTGGATCTGTTTTATGGCAGGCTTATGTACACTGGATTAAACGCTATATTTTCTTCCACGACAAGCGCCGCAAGCTCCGAACCAGAAAAGAGCTTGCTCTCTTTGCTGCTCCTTCCTGCGTCAACACGGCGCCGTTAGCGTCATAAATATGCTTATACCAATTTCCATTGATGTCTGCGTGTTACCGTTAGCGTCATAAGTGCGCTCCGAAAGCGGGAGCCCTTCCCCGGCGCGTCCCCTCGAACGCGTGGTTGGGCGTCTCATGGAGCAGGCCCGGTCCAAAGGGTGCAGGAAGACACCGCGATGGGATGGTCATTGAATCGTTATGTTGAAGAATTCGTCGCACGCGTTGCAAAAGTACCCGGGCTTTGGGCCGTTAGCGATCAGCTTGAACTTAGTGGTTGCCGCCGCGATGTTGATCGTGCGCCCAATGATACCCACCTGGACGTCGGCAGTGTCGGAAGAGCTGCAGCGGGGACACGCGGGAAGTGCGGCACCTTCAAACCAGAGTATCGACTCCAGAATTCCTGGATAGGTTGCTTCCAGTTCATGCAGCGTGTGTTCGGCGATCTTTAGCATTGGACAGGCCACGAATCATGCACCAGGAGCCGATGCAGCCTTTCGATCGCGTCGCGCCGCTCGATCAAAAGGCGCAAGATGTGGGCGGTGTCGGGCATCTTAGACATGTGGCTCTCCAGTGTGGTCTGTACGTTCCCATGGAAAAATGACATCTTCCCGCCCGAAATGGCCATAGGTAGCTGTCTGCCTGTATAGGGGTCTTAGTAGATCCAGTTTCTTAATGATTCCAGCGGGCGTAAGGTCAAACTCATCCAGCAGACGATTCACGATGAGATCTTCATCCAGCGTGTGCGTACCGAAGGTTTCCACCGCAACACTCACGGGCTCCGCCACCCCAATCGCATACGCAAGCTGTATAAGGCACTTGCTGGCCCAACCACGCGAGACAACTTGCTTGGCCAGGAAGCGTGCCATGTAGGCTGCGGAACGATCCACCTTGGACGGGTCTTTACCGGAGAATGCGCCCCCGCCGTGCGGGGCTGCACCACCATAGGTGTCCACGACAATCTTGCGCCCGGTCAGGCCGCAGTCACCCTTGGGCCCGCCCGTGACGAACAGGCCTGTCGGGTTAATAAACAAGCGGAATGCTGAGGACCGGGGTATTCCGGCATCGGCCAAGATCGGCTCGATAATTTCCCTTGTCACCGCTGCCAGGAGGGATTCCTGATCAATGTCCTGGTCGTGCTGCGTGGACAGCACCACGGCATCAATCGAGACAGGCTTCCCGTCCCGGTAGTCGATGCTGGCCTGAGACTTCGCATCCGGTCTCAGCCACGGCAAGGTACCGTTCTTTCTCAGTTCAGCCTGACGCCTGACCAGGCGGTGCGCTAAGGTAATCGCAAGCGGCATAAGCTGCGGCGTTTCGTCGCAGGCATAGCCAAACATGAGTCCTTGGTCTCCCGCACCGATGATGCCATCGGCACGATCCACACCCTGATTGATGTTACCGGACTGGCTGTTGAACTTGACCCGAATCTCACAGGTATCTGGATCAATGCCCGTAGCGGCATCGTCATAACCGGCATCTCTCAAAACGCCCCGCACAATGCTGGGAACTGAATCTCGGATGGACTCAAAGATGCCTTGGCTCTTGGCCTTGAACTCGCCTGCCACCACTACCAAGTCATCTGCCAGCAGGGTCTCGCAAGCAACTCTTGCATGGGGATCCTCCGTCAGAAATGCATCCAGCACCGCATCGGATATCTGATCAGCCAGTTTATCCGGGTGACCTTCCGATACAGACTCAGATGAAAATAAGCCATTACGAAATAGCATTAGTGTCTCCTGTTTAGCGACTTCGCCTATGTGGCGGGTGTCGCAATCTGGAACAAATCCACCCAGCTCGTAAGGTGAGCCAGTCCCTATCTTTCAGTGAAGCAAAATTAGTCTCGGAACAGCGTCCTCACCAGCCCATACGATGGCGTTTTGTCCAAACTGCGTGCCCAGCACTTTTGAAGCTTCCAAGTCCACGCCCAGCGCGAGAAAGCTTTTCTCCTCGGGCCATGCCTCTGACGGATCAGCGCCCGCACTCTCAATAACCGCGCTTGCCTGGCCGCTCAGTATGTCGCGCAATCTTTCATGCGCATCGAGGTTGGCCTCGCCACTTTGCTTTTGACTAAAGGGGTTACAGGCGGTGATGAAGATTGCGCTTTGATGGTTTAATTCGGTGAAGAGGCGCGATAGCTCTTCCGAATATTTGTCAACGCGCAAGGTGAACAACGCGTCAGCGCCTTGCCCAACCCGATAGTGGGTCGCGCGATACGCGGCGATGAGGTCAGCAGAGATTTCAGATTGCGCCAACAAAAAACCCTCCGTTAAAGGAGGGTCGACGCTTCCCGCTTGGTTGCTCACTTAAGAGCCACATCCGCTTTCGCGATCCACCTTGCCCGGGAGGGGCAGGTTGGCATGGGCGTCGACCCATTTCCTAATGCTGTTTTTATGATAGCCGAAGAATCACATTTAAGCAATACCCTTGTTGCATACCATGTCTCTTCCAGTACTACTGCGTGGCCCATGAAAATTTTTCAAAGGTGGGTAAGCCGCGCTGTCGTTGTCCCTCTTATAAAAACCGCATCGAAAGGTCCACGGCGCGCAGGTTTTTGGTAAGGTCGCCCACGGAAATAAAATCCACCCCCGTGTGCGCGACGGCGCGGATATTTTCCAGCGTCACCCCGCCTGAGACCTCCAGCGCGGCGCGCTTACGGGTTTCCCGCACCGCGATTTTCACATCAGGCAGGGCGAAATTGTCGAGCAGGATACGCCTGGCGCCCGCTTGCAGCGCCTCGGCCAGCTCCGCGAAATTACGCACCTCCACTTCAACCAACACATCCTGAGGCGCGGAAGCCTGCGCCGCGCGCAGGGCGGCGCTTAGCGAGCCCGCGGCGCGGATGTGATTTTCCTTGATCAGGATTCCATCATAGAGGCCCATACGGTGGTTGTGGCAGCCGCCGCGGGCGACCGCGTATTTTTGCGCGCGGCGCAGGCCGGGCAGGGTCTTGCGCGTATCCAGCACCCGCACGCCCGTGCCGCGCACCGCGTCCGCATAGCGACGCGCCAGCGTCGCCGTGCCGGACAAGGTCTGCAAAAAATTCAGCGCGGCGCGCTCGCCGCTGAGCAGCGCGCGCGCCGGGCCTTGCAGTTCGCACACAATCTGATCCGCGGCGAGATCGCCGCCGTCTTGTACGCGCCAGGTGATTTTTACCGCGGCATCGAGCGCGTGGAATACGGCGTCAAACCACGCCGTGCCGCACAGCACCGCGGTTTCGCGGCTAATGACCTGCGCACTGGCCAAAGCGCCGGGTGAGATGAGCGCCGCCGTCAGATCGCCCGCGCCGATGTCCTCGGCCAGCGCGCGGCACGCGTCCTCAAGGATTTCTTGTACGGAAGGCAACATCCGGCTAGATTAAATCGTTCAACGGCAATGAGCAAACGTGCGCGCCAATAGTTTGTTGAAAAAGTTCATCCATGGACTTTTTCAACACGCAAAGCAAAAAACGTGGTTTTTGCTTTGCTTCATTTTTAAAACGCTTAACGCGTTTGAAAAATGGCGGTACGTCCCTGTACCGCACCGCAGTTTGTTGAAAAACTCGTTTTTCAACAAACTGCTAACCTTTTAATGGATGGGCTTGCGCAGCGCGCGTCAGACGGTCGCGCAGCGCGAGCCAGGCATCGTCATCCGGCACGGCTTCGATCAACAGCACGTCGTGCTGGGCGGCGTCCGCCGCGCGCAGTGTGGCGTACAAGTCGTGCGCGTAAGTCAGCGGATCGGGAGACAATAGATAGTAGTGCGCCTGTGGCGGTTGTTCAGGTTGCGTGTGGGCAATCACGCCCACGCGTTTGCCTTGCGCGAGCAGCGCGCGGGTTTGCTGCTCCAGCCGCTCGCGTGGCACGATGTACAGAGGCGTAGCGGGCGCATAATGCACAGCCAGTAATCCGGGGGCGCGCAGGCGTTTTTCTTCCGCGCCGCCGAGCGCGACGGCGACGCCGAGCGCATCAGTCAACTGCGCCTGGGAGATCACGCCGGGGCGCAAAATCAGCGGCTGCTCATCGAGCAAGCTGACGATGGCGGACTCCAGCCCCACGCGGCACGCGCCGCCGTCCAGTATCAGGTCCACTTCATTGCCGAGTTCGTCACGCACATGCTGCGCGGTAGTGGGGCTTACATGGCCGAAGCGATTGGCCGAAGGCGCGGCGATGGCGCCGCCGAATTTTTCCAGCAGCGCGAGCGCCATGGAATGACCCGGCACGCGCAGCCCCACGCTGTCCTGTCCCCCGGTGACGTTGTCGGGCACTCCGCGCGCGCGTTTTAAAATCAGGGTGAGCGGCCCCGGCCAGAATTTTTCGGCCAGCGTGTAGGCGGCGGCGGGAATGTCACGCGCCCAACTCTCAAGATAAGAAGCATCGGGCAGATGCACGATGAGCGGGTGGTCGGGCGGGCGGCCTTTGATGGCGAAGATGCGCGCCACGGCGTCAGGATTTAACACGTCCGCGCCCAGGCCGTAAACGGTTTCGGTGGGGAACGCCACCACGCCGCCCGCGCGCAACAGTTCGGCGGCGCGCGTGATGTCGTCTTGTGAGGTCATTCGGTCAGCAGGCGCAGCGCTTGCTGATATTTTTCCGCGGTGACGCGCACTACTTCGGGCGGCAGTTCCGGCGCCGGCGGCTGTTTGTTCCAGCCGATGCTTTCCAGATAATCGCGCACGTATTGCTTGTCGAAGCTGGGCGGGTTGGTGCCCGCCTCATACGTGGCGCTGGCCCAGAAACGCGAGGAGTCGGGGGTGAGCACCTCGTCTATCAAGGTAAGCTCGCCCTGCTCATTCACGCCGAACTCGAACTTGGTGTCGGCGATGATGATGCCGCGCGTGGAGGCGTATTTCATGGACTCCAGATATAGGGTGAGACTCATGGTCTCCAGCTCATGGGCCAGCTCCGCGCCGATCAACTGCTCTAATTGCTCGATACGCATCGGCTCATCGTGCTCACCCGGGCCACCCTTGGTAGTGGGCGTGAACAACGCCTCCGGTATCCATTCGGTCTGTTGCAGGTCGGGCGGCATGGAGATGCCGCCTACCGTGCCTTGCTCCCGGTATTCCTTCCACGCGGAACCGGCGAGAAAGCCGCGCACCACGGCTTCCACCGGCAGCGCCTTGAGCTTGCGCACCACCACGGCGCGGCCCGCGACCTGTGCGCGCTCCGCACTGGTCTTCACCACCTCTTCGGGCGCTATCGTGGTGAGGTGGTTGGGCATCACACGTCTAAACCTTTGAAACCAGAAGTTGGACAGGGCGTTCAGCACCTTGCCCTTGCCGGGTATGGGCGTGGGCAGCACCACGTCGAAGGCCGAGATGCGGTCCGTGGTGACGATGAGCAGATGCTGCTCGTCCACCGCGTACAGATCGCGCACCTTGCCGCGCGCGAGCAGCGGCAGGCTCTGGAGGGCGGAGTGAAACAGGGCGTCCATATTTATTTAAACTCCAGTAGCAAATTAAAGACAGAGAAAAGAGGAAAGATACAAGAGAAAAGTAAAAACTGCCACACAATCTGCTGCAGGACAACAGTTTGAGGCAACACTCGTTTTGCATCACCCGGCTAACCGCGCATCAGCAGCACCTCCGCGTGCTCCAGCGCGCGCGGCGCGCCGTACAGCACCAGCACATCGCCCTCTTGCAGGCGCATGTCGGGCGTGGGGGCGACGCCGCGGATGCCGCGCCTGCGCACCGCCGTCACCATCACCCCCAGTCTGTCCAGTTGCAGTTCGCGCAAGGTACGTTCCACCGCGTGGTCGCGCTCGGACAGCGTCACCGTGTGCAACTGTTCGCGCGGCGCCTCTCCCGCCTGCGTCCCCGCGCGCTCCTCGCCGAGGAAGAAGCCGCGCAGCAAACGGTAGCGGTCGTTGTGCGCCTCGCGGATGCGGCGGAATACCTTGGACATGGGCACGCCGAGGATGAGCAGCAGATGCGACGACAGCATCAGGCTCGCTTCCAGCGTCTCCGGCACCACCTCGGTCGCGCCCGCCGCTTGCAGGCGCTCCAGTTCCGCGTCATCGCGCGTGCGCACCAGCACCGGCAATTCGGGGCGCAGGCGGCGCACTTGGGCAAGTATCTTGAAGCTGGCCGCGAGGTCATTAAAACTGATAACCAAGGCGCGCGCCTTATCGAGGCCGGCCGCCTCCAGCATGGCGCGCCGCGCCGAGTCACCGTAGCTCACCGGATCACCCGCCTCGCGCGCCTCGCGCACGCGCACCGGGTCGAGATCGAGCGCGATGAAACTGAATCCTTCCTGTTCGAGAAAGCGTCCGATGTTCTGCCCGACGCGTCCGTAACCGCAGATGATGATGTGATTCTCCATGCCGCCGCCCGTGGCGCTCACCTCTTCCTGCATCCGCGTCAGGCTGTTGCCGTAGCTCAACGAAAAAATGTGCTTGGCGATCCAGCCGTTGTAGCGGATCAACAGCGGCGCCAGCGTCATGCTGAGCAGTACCGCAGCCAGCACGATCTGCCCCGCCTGGCCGCCGATCAGCCCGTGATCGAGCGACAGCGACAGCAGCACGAAGCCGAACTCGCCGCCCTGCGCCAGTACCAACCCGGTGCGTAGCGCCACCCCCTGCTCCGCGCCGGACAAGCGCGCGAGCAGCATGACGAGCAGCGCCTTGAACAGCACCAGCGCGCCGAGCAGCAGCAAAACCCAGTGCCACAGTGTAAACAATGCGGCAAGCTCAAGGCGCATGCCCACGGTGATGAAAAACAGGCCGAGCAGGACATCTTGAAAGGGCCGGATGTCCGCTTCCAGCTGGTGGCGAAACTCGGACTCGGACAACATCATGCCGGCGAGGAACGCGCCCAGCACAAGCGACAGCCCTGCCTCCTGCGTGACCCAGGCGGCGGTGAGTATCACCAGCAGCACCGTGAGCATGAACAGCTCCGGCGACTGACCGGCGGCGATGGCGCGAAACAGCGGACGCAGCAACCAGTGGCCTGCGGCCAGCAGCGCCGCCGTGACCAGGACGCCCTTGATGATCGCCGCCAGCAGCGATTGCGCAAGGGCGCCCTCGCTGCCGCTCGCCAGCGCCGGAATCACGATCAAAAACAGGATCACCGCGAGGTCCTGGAACAGCACCACGCCCATCGCCAGCCGTCCGTGCCGGGTGGCGAGCTCGAACTGGTCGGCAAGCTGCTTGCTGACGATAGCGGTGGAAGACATGGCGAGCAGGCCACCCACCGCGAATGCGCCCGCCGGGCTCATGCCCAGCAGCCACGCCATCCACGCGCCCGCCACGGTGCTGATCAGCACCTGCGCCCCGCCCAGCCCGAACACCACGCTGCGCATGCGCAGCATGCGCGTCAGGGGAAACTCCAGTCCGATGCTGAACATCAAAAACACCACGCCGAACTCGGCCAGCGCACGCGTGTCGTCCCCGGCGCCAAAGCCCGCGATGTGCAACTGGCCCACCAGCACGCCGGCAAACAGATAGCCGAGTATGGTGGGGAGATTGAAGCGCCGGAACAGCGCCACCACCAGCACCGCCACCGCCAGCAGAATCAGTATCTGAACGAATAACCCAGGCATCGCGACTCCATATGGAACCTCTGACTTAGTCAGAGGTTCCATAATGCATTAAGATAGCGGCACTTGGCAAAATTCACACGCTTGGGCATGAAGATAGAAAACGGCTGGCTGGAGGGCGTGCGGCGCATCGCCTCGCCCAATTGTGATGCGCGCCCGGAGCATAGCGCCGTTGACCTACTGGTGATACACGGCATCAGCCTGCCGCGCGGCGAGTTCGGCGGGCCGCACATCGAGGCGTTGTTCACCAACACCCTGGATCCCAACGCCCATCCCTGTTTCGAGGAAATCCGCGGCCTGTGCGTGTCCTCGCACGTGCTGATCCGGCGCGACGGCGCGCTGATCCAGTTCGTGCCGTTTCATGAGCGCGCCTGGCACGCGGGGGAATCCTGCTTCGAGAATCGCACGCGCTGCAACGATTTTTCCATCGGCATCGAGCTGGAGGGCACGGATGAACTGCCCTATGAAGCCGCGCAATACCAGGCGCTGGCCGGGCTGATTCGAACCTTGATGCGGCACTATCCCGGCATCACCCCCGCGCGCATCGTCGGCCACTCGGATATCGCGCCGGAGCGCAAGACCGACCCCGGCGCGCACTTCGACTGGCCGCGCCTGCGCGCCATGCTGGCATAGCAGGCGCCATGAAAGCTTGGCCGCGACGCCCGCCATCCTGTACACTTTACATTACCCGGACCCACTGAATTGAGACAGAGTCACCCATGAACTTGCTTGTCATCTTGTTCGCTTTAGGCGCGGAAAAGCTGTTCCCCGGCATCCAGGGCGCGCGGCGCTACGACTGGCTGATGGATTTCGGCAACTGGCTGCGCGAGAACCTGCCCAACGTGAGGATGGGCGCGGCCTACGTGCTGTTGACCATCGGTATTCCGGCGTTCACGGTGGGCCTGGCTTATTGGCTGCTGGATCACACCCACATGCTGCTCGGTTTCACCTTCAGCGTCGCCGTATTGCTTTATTGTCTCGGCCCCAAGAGCCTGGACGATCAGATCCAGGTTTACCTGAAGGCGCGCGAGGCCGGAGAATCGGCGCGTGCGCACCAGGCCGCCACCGAAATCCTGCACGAGGATATTCCGGCCACCAACTTTGAAATGACGCGCGCGGTGATTGAATCCATCCTGTTGCAGGCCAACGAGCGCCTGCTCGGCGTGCTGTTTTGGTTCATACTGCTGGGCCCGCTGGGCGCGCTGTTGTACCGCCTCGCCGTGGTGCTGAAAAGCGAGACGCGCACCGAACGCACCACCAGCGATTTCGCCCAGGCCGCGCGCCGCCTGTATGCCACCCTCAACTGGCCAACGGCGCGTCTGGTGGCGCTCAGCTACGCCACGATCGGCAACTTCGTGGACGCCCTCACCGAATGGCGCAACGCCGCCGCCGAGTGGCGCGAAGGATGGGAAGAATTCAACGCCAGGCTCCTGGTGGCAAGCGGTCTGGGCGCGCTGCAGATCGAAAGCGGCACCGCGCTGGAAGGCGACAGTCAGACGGAGATGCATCACGTCGAGGCCGCACAGGCCTTGGTGTGGCGCTCCCTGGTGGTCTGGCTGGTGATCATCGCCCTGCTCACCCTGGCCGGGTGGGTGGGCATACGCTGATAACCACGCACGCAAAATCCTGCTGTGGGCGCCACGGGCATGTTGTATCCGCCGCGCCGCGCCGATTATGCAGGGCTCCATAAAATCAGTGTCTAATCCTTCCCTCCTCATGGCTGAGCCCGCCCGCCCGCACCCCACACCCGTGTGGGATAACGCAAGCCTCACCGGGGTCATCGCCGATGTGCTCAAGGCCGCGCGTGCGCAAGGAGCGAGCGCGGCGGAGGCGGCGGTGAGCGCCGACAGCGGGCTGTCGGTCACGGTGCGTATGGGCGAGGTGGAAACCGTCGAGCACCAGCGCGACAAGGGCTTGAGCGTGACCGTGTATTTCGGCCAGCGCCAGGGCTCGGCCAGCAGTTCCGACTTCAGCGCCAAGGCGATTCAGGACACGGTGCGCGCGGCGTGCAGCATCGCGCGCTTCACCGCCGAGGATGCATGCGCGGGACTCGCCGATGCCGATCTGATGGCGCGCGAGATTCCCGGCCTTGATCTGCATTATCCGTGGCCGCTCAGCGCGGAACAGGCCATCGCCCTGGCGCGTGAGGCGGAAGATGCGGGACGTGCCACGGATAGGCGCATCACCAACTCGGAGGGCGCGAGCGTGGCGAGCCACGACGGCGTGTACGCCTACGGCAACACGCATGGCTTCCTGGGCAGCTACGCGAGCAGCCGGCACAGCGTGAGCTGCACCCTGATCGGACAGGAAGGCGACAGCCTGCAACGCGACTACTGGTACAGCGTGGCGCGTGATCAGCATGATCTGGAAACAGCCGTTGCCATAGGAAAGCGCGCCGCACAGCGCACCGTGCGCCGCCTGCATGCGCGGCGCCTGTCCACGCGCACCGCCCCGGTGCTGTTCGAGGCGCAGGCCGCCACCGGCCTGCTCGGCCACCTGGTGAGCGCGATCCGCGGCGCGAGCTTGTATCGCAAGGCTTCGTTCCTGCTTGATCACCTCGGCCAACAAATCTTCCCCGCCTTCGTGCACCTGCACGAACAACCGCATTTGAAAAAGGCCCTGGGCAGCGCGCCGTTCGACAACGAAGGCGTGGCTACGCGCGCGCGCGACCTAGTGGCGGGCGGTGTGCTGCAAAGCTACGTATTGGACAGCTATGCCGCGCGCAAGCTCGGCCTGCACACCACCGGTAACGCAGGCGGCGTACACAACCTGTGCCTGGATCCCGGCCAGCATGATCTCCCCGGCCTGCTGCGCCTCATGGACACCGGCCTCCTGGTCACCGAGCTGATGGGCTACGGCGTGAATATCGTCACCGGCGACTATTCACGCGGCGCGGTGGGGTTTTGGGTGGAGCACGGAGAAATACAATATCCGGTGGAAGAAATCACCATCGCCGGGAATCTGCGCGACCTGTTTCTGCGCATCAGCGCGGCAGGCAAGGACATCGAAACGCGCGGCAATATCCGCACCGGCTCCCTGTTGATAGAAAGCATGACCATCGCGGGTGAGTAACACCCTGAATTTGACGCCTGAACCCGTCTCAACGATACTTTAAGAATTTCACGTCAGCATTCTAAAAGAACAACAATGAATCAGCCGCCGCCAACCGAACAGCGCATCCCCGTGGTGCAGATCCGCGGGCTCACCTTCAAGCGTGGCGCGCGCGCGATCTTCGACAACGTGGATCTCGACATCGAGCGCGGCAAGATCACCGCCATCATGGGGCCGAGCGGCACCGGCAAGACCACCCTGCTGCGCCTGATCGGCGGCCAGTTGCGCCCGGACGCGGGCAGCATCAAGGTGTTCGGCCAGGAGGTGACTGAACTTTCACGGCGTGAACTGTTCGAGCTGCGCAAGCGCATCGGTATGCTGTTTCAAAGCGGCGCGCTGCTCACCGGCCTCACGGTGTTCGACAACGTGGCCTTTCCCTTGCGCGAACACACCGGCCTGCCGGAACGCATGATCCGCGACCTGGTGCTGATTAAACTCGAAGCAGTGGGCTTACGCGGGGCGCGCGATCTCATGCCGGGCGAACTGTCCGGCGGCATGGCGCGGCGCGTGGCCCTCGCCCGCGCCATCGCGCTGGACCCGATGATGATCCTCTACGACGAGCCGTTCACCGGCCAGGACCCGATCTCCATGGGCACGCTGGCCCAGTTGATCCACGCCCTGAACGACACCTTGAGCCTCACCAGCGTCGTAGTGTCGCACGACGTGCACGCGACCTCCCTGATAGCCGATTATATCTACGTACTGTCCGGCGGCAAACTCATCGGACAGGGTTCACCGCAGGCGCTCGCTCAATCGGATTCCCCGTCGGTGCGTCAGTTCATGGACGGCCTGCCGGACGGCCCGGTGCCGTTCCATTATCCGGCGCTGGCCTACGGCGACGATTTGCTGGGCAACGGCGCTTAACAGGCGACATGCTCGACACGTTACAGACGCTGGGCCGCTGGGCGATCAACATCATTGAGCGCGTGGGGCGCGCCAGCCTGTTTCTGATGCTGACGCTGCGCGGCATCCCGCCCATCCTCGCGCGTCCGCGCCTCATCATCCAGCAGCTTTACGCGGTGGGCGTGCTGTCGCTGCTCATCATCGTGGTGTCCGGTCTGTTTGTCGGCATGGTGCTGGGCCTGCAGGGCTATAATACCCTGGTGGACTTCGGCGCCGAGCAGTCGCTCGGCGTGATGGTGGCCCTGGCCCTAGTGCGCGAACTGGGGCCGGTGATGGCGGCGCTGTTGTTCGCCGGACGCGCCTGTTCCGCGCTCACCGCCGAGATCGGCCTGATGAAGGCCACCGAGCAGCTCTCCGCCATGGAGATGATGGCCACCGACCCACTCTCGCGCATCATCGCGCCGCGCCTGCTGGCGGGCTTTCTCGCCATGCCGCTGCTGGCCGCGATCTTCAGTGCGGTGGGCGTGCTGGGCGGCTACTTCGTGGGCGTGGGCCTCTTGGGCGTGGATGATGGCGCGTTCTGGTCGCAGATGCAGGCCAAGGTTGACCCGGATGATATTTATAATGGCGTGATCAAAAGCGTCGTGTTCGGCTTTGTTATCACCTGGATCGCCCTGTTCCAGGGCTATGACGCCACGCCCACCGCGGAGGGCGTAAGCCGCGCCACCACCTACACCGTGGTGCACGGCTCGCTTGCGGTGCTGGGACTGAATTTTGTATTGACCGCGCTGATGTTCGGAGATGACTGATATGATAAAAATGAAGACCATGGAGATCACCGTCGGCCTGTTCGTGATTTTGGGTTTCGCCGCGCTGTTTTATCTCGCCATGCAGGTGAGCAACCTGAACGCCTTCAGCGTCAGCAACAAGGACGGCTATAGCGTGACGGCGCAGTTTGAAAACGTGGGCAGCCTCAAGGTGGGCGCGCCGGTGACCGTCGCCGGGGTGCGCGTGGGGCGCGTCACCGCCATCGGCATAGATCGCAAGACGCATGAAGCGGCCGTGAAGCTCACCATTTCCTCCGCATACAACGACCTCCCGCTGGATACCGGCGCGAGCATCCTCACCTCCGGCCTGCTGGGCGAGCAATACGTCGGGCTGGAACCGGGCGGCGACGAAAAGGTCTTAAAGGAAGGCGATAAGATCAAGCTCACCCAGTCGACCCTGATACTGGAAAAGATCATCAGCCAGGTGCTGTTCAGCAAGGCGGCCGAGGGCCCTGACAAGAAGTAAGGTGGAAAATGGATTCGGCACGTATTTTGCCGTAAAATTAGCCACTTGTCTCAACAAAGAGTGCTCGCTCACATGAAACGTCTGGCGTACTTATTCTTGGCGCTGTTCTGCGCCAGCAACGGCGCCTGGGTCCTGGCCAAAGCGCCCGCATCGGCGCAGGAGCTGGTGCAAAAACAAACCGAGCTCATGCTGAGCACGTTCAAGACGCAGCGCGAGCAGATCACCAAAGACCCGCAGGTGCTGTACCAGCTGGTGGACGAGATTGTGTTGCCCCACTTCGATTTCGAGAAGATGTCGAGCTGGGTGGTCGGCAAGCACTGGCGCAGCGCGACGGATGAACAAAAGGCGCGCTTCGTGCGGGAGTTCCGCACCCTGCTGGTGCGCACCTACGCCATCGCCCTGCATGAGTACACCGACCAACAGGTGGTCTATCTGCCCTCCAGGATTGATCCCGCCGCCATGGAGGCCACGGTGAAGACCGAGGTGCGCCAGTCCGGCGGCGTGCCGCCCATCCATATCAACTACGACCTTTACCTCAAGGACGGCGCGTGGAAGGTGTATGACCTGACCATCGAGGGCACCAGCCTGATCACCAATTACCGCAGCAACTACGCGAGCGAAATCCGCCAGCACGGCCTGGGCAGCCTGATCACCAAGCTCGCGGCGCGCAATCAGCAACACGTCAAGACCAGCGCCAATCAATAATTCCAATCAAAAATATATTTTTGATTGCGCAAACTACAGTGAGTAACCTCAGCCCCGATCCGAACCAGGAAGGCCGCTATCTGCTGTCCGGCGAACTCACCTTCGCCACCGTGCCGGCCGTGTATGAGCAGGGCCACGCCATGTTCGCCACCCCTGCGTCCACCCTCACCTTGAGCTTCGCCAATGGCGCGACGCGCACCGACAGCGCGGGCCTGGCGCTCTTGGTGGAATGGCTGCGCGAGGCGCGC
>JBCKVB010000034.1:0-14529 GCA_038924245.1 Gammaproteobacteria bacterium
CGGGTAAAATCCTCGAAGGCGGCGGCGAAGTGCCGGTGCGCCTGTGGGTCGTGCCGCCCACACGCATGGACGCGCACCAGCTCACCGAGGAAGGTTACTACGCGATTTTCGGGCGCGCGGGCGCGCGCACCGAAGTGCCGGGCTGCTCGCTGTGCATGGGCAACCAGGCGCGCGTGAAAGACGGCGCGACGGTAATGTCCACCTCCACGCGTAACTTCCCCAACCGCATGGGCAAGGAGGCCAACATCTATCTTGGCTCGGCGGAACTCTCCGCCGTCACCGCCCGGCTCGGACGTCTGCCCACGCTGGCCGAATACAGCCAGCACGTGAAAAATATCGCGCCGCTGTCGGAGAATATCTACCGCTACCTCAATTTTAACGAGATGGCGGAATACGCCAGCGTGGCGGGGAAAGAGATGGCGCCTACATCATAGGCTGCGCCGTAACAGCTCCTCCGCCGCGCGCGCCATTGCGCCGCGCGCGAAAACTAGTTGCCAGCGCCGCCCGCCGACCTGATGCCACAGCACCGCCGAGCGGATGGCGGCGAGCAACAGCGCGCGCACCTTGTTGGCGTTATCCGGATTGGAAAGATAACCCTCCTCGCCTTGCACGATGATGCGCGGCGCGAGGGGGCTGATCGTCTCAGTGTAAATTTGCGCCAGTTGCACGATGACGTCCTGGTGGGTGACGCCAAGCGCCTGCTTTTTTCCTTCGGCTCCTTCAAGACTCGCGCCTATGCGCGCCGGTATCCGCGGACGTTTGGCGAGCGCGCGTTCCAACTGCATGACGTTCGCCGCGTAGCGCATGAGCTCCATGTTCTGGGGCGCATAGCCTTTGCCCAGCTGCTCTTGCAGGGTCTTTATTCCCAGGCGCACACCCGCCGCGCCACCATACACGGCCTCGGCGCTGTCTGTGTCCATCTTGAACAAGCTCGCCAGGCTGGCTTCCAATGCCGCGCTGTCAGCCGTATTTTTGCGCGCCACCTGCTGCACCAGCGCGCAGGCCTGCGCCACGCCCGCAAGCGCCAATACGATATCTTTGTAGGAAAATGCCATGCTATTGACGCGTACGCTCAATGACTCCGCCGCCTAAACACTCCGCGCCCTGATAAAACACCACCGACTGACCGGGCGTGACGGCCCATTGCGGTTCCTCAAACGTCACCTGACCAACGCCATCTTTGATTTCAGTAATCGTACATGACTGATCGCTCTGGCGATAGCGTGTCTTGGCCATGCACGAGAGCGGTGTTTGCGGCGCAACGCCCGCCACCCATGAAAGATCACTGGCGGTGAGCGCCTGGCTGAACAACTGCGGGTGGTCGTGTCCCTGCGCGACCATGAGCACATTATGCACCATGTCCTTGCCCACCACATACCAGGCTTCCGCGCTCCCTCCACGCCGCCCGCCTATCCCCAAGCCCTGGCGCTGGCCCAGGGTATAATACATGAGGCCGTCATGCCTGCCGAGCAGCGCGCCTTCCACGCCACGTATCTCGCCCGGCTGCGCGGGCAGATAGCGCGCAAGAAAATTTTTGAAATTGCGCTCGCCGATAAAACAGATGCCGGTGCTGTCCTTCTTGGCGGCATTGACGAAGCCATGCCGCGCGGCGATGGCGCGCACCTCCGGCTTGGTCAGCTCCCCCAGCGGAAACAGCGTGCGGGCGAGCTGCGCCTGGCCCAGGGTATGTAAAAAATAGCTTTGATCCTTGTTTAAATCACGCGCCTTCAGCAGATGAAACCCGCCGTCGCGCTGTAGCACGCGCGCATAGTGGCCGGTGGCGATTCTGTCCGCGCCGAGTTGCAGCGCGTGATCGAGAAAGCTCTTGAACTTGATTTCCTTGTTGCACAGCACGTCCGGGTTGGGCGTGCGTCCCGCACGGTATTCTTCCAGAAAATAGCTGAATACGCGCTCCCAATATTCCCCGGAGAAATTGGCCGCGTGCAGGGGGGTATCGAGCCTAGCGCACACCTCCTTCGCGTCCTGAAAATCCTCGGCGGCGGCGCACTGCCGGTCCGTATCGTCGCCCTCCCAGTTTTTCATGAACAGGCCGTGCACTTCATGGCCCTGCCGCAGCAGCAGACAGGCGGCGACGGAGGAGTCCACGCCGCCGGACATGCCGACGATGACACGCTGTCTTTCTTTAACGGACATGAATGATTAAAATTTATTCCCCGCGGTCTTGCCGCGGGCACAACACAACGGGGTTTCATACCCAGCGCGGATCAGAACGGCCAAGCAGCGCTCTCAGTCCACATCGGCCAGCAAGGCAAGCGGATAGCGCCTGCCCGCGAGATAATCATCCACGCAGCGCAGCACCAGGGGGCTGCGCAGTTGAGGCTTCAGGTTTTCAATCTCGGCGCGCGTCATCCAGCACACCCTCAGAATACCGTTATCCAGCGCACGCCGGGGTTCGTGCGTGTCACAGGCACCCCTGAAGCACACGCGCAGGTATGTGGTTCCGGTGTCCGGACTCATCCAGCGGTAGATGCCGAGCACGCCGTCCGGCTTGAAATGCCACGCCGTTTCTTCCAGCGCCTCGCGCACCACGGCGTCCGCCAGGGATTCGCCTTCGTCGAGGTGTCCCGCCGGCTGGTTGTACACCACCCGCCCATCGGCTTCCTCTTCCACGATCAGAAAACGCCCGTCACGTTCCACCACGGCGGCCACCGTCACATGGGGTTTCCAGATCATGATCGTGTATTATACCCGGTTACACCGGGCCAAACAGCGGCTTGACTGTGCTATGCTCAGCGTCGAGAATTTTTCAATCATGAATACGGCATCCATAAGCGCGCTCGCCATCACTCTGTACCTGATCGCGGCGCTGCTGTTGGGCGTGCGTTTGACGCAGCGCGTGAACGCCAGGTTTATCAAAGGGCTGGCCATCGCGCTGGGTCTGGGCGCGGTAGCACTGCATGGATGGGTGCTGAGTTCGAACGTGTTCGTCCCTGAAGGGCTTAACCTCGGCTTTTTCAACGCGCTGTCGCTGGTGGCGGGCCTGATGGCCTTGCTGCTGCTGGCCGCCTCCATTCTGAAGCCGCTGGAGAGCCTCGGCATCGGACTGTTGCCTCTGGCGGCGCTCACCCTGTTGCTGGAAAACGTGTTTCCCAGCCACCACATCATCCTGCAGGAAGGCGTGCGCGGCATGGACCTGCACATCCTGATCTCCATCCTCGCCGCCAGCGTGCTGAGCGTCGCCGCAGTGCAGGCGGCGTTGTTCGCCATTCAGGATACCCACTTGCGCGACAAGCATCCGGGCGGATTTATCCGCGCGCTTCCACCCTTGCAGCACATGGAAGCGCTGTTGTTCCAGATGATCGCACTGGGCTTTGCGCTGTTGAGCCTTGCCCTGCTGACCGGCGCGCTCTACATCGAGGACTTCTTCTCACAGCACCTGGCGCACAAAACCCTGCTTTCCATCCTGGCCTGGGTCGTGTTCGGCGTTTTGCTGTGGGGACGCCGGCAGTACGGCTGGCGTGGACGCACCGCGATACGCTGGACGTTGAGCGGTTTCTTTGTGCTGATGCTGGCTTACTTCGGCAGCAAGCTGGTATTGGAACTGGTGCTGGGACGCTGACCCACAGGAGACAGATTCTTGGATGACATTCCGCTGAGCCTGATGTTTGGCGCTCTGACGCTGCTGATCTTATTGGCGGCGTTTTTCTCCGGCTCCGAAACCGGATTGATGACCCTCAACCGCTACCGCTTGCGGCACCTGGTCAAGATCAAGCATCGCGGAGCGATGTATGCGCAGGCGTTGTTACAGCGCACCGACCGCCTCATCGGCCTGCTGATTCTGGGCAACAACTTCGCCAACAATTTTGCCACCGCCGTCGCCACCGTTATCGGTCTGCAACTGATGGGAGAGGTGGGCGCCGCCGTCGCGGTGGGTCTGCTTACCATCGTCGGGACCATCTTCACCGACGTAGCGCCCAAGACGCTCGGCGCACTCCACTCGGAGCGCGTCGCCTTTCCTGCCGCTTATGTGCTGCGTCCGTTGCTCAAGCTGCTTTATCCGCTGGTGTGGCTGGTGAGCGCCCTCTCGAATGGTGTGCTGAGACTGTTTGGGATTTCTGTCGAGACGAGCGAAAAAAATCATCTAAGCCACGAAGAGCTGCGCACTGTGGTCAACGAGGCCGGAGCCCTGATCCCGCGCCGCCACCAGAAGATGCTGCTCAGTATCCTGGATCTGGAGAAGGTCACGGTAAATGACGTCATGGTGCCGCGCAGCGACATGGAGGGTATTGACCTCAACGACTCATGGCCGGAGATCGTGGCGCAGATCAGCGCGAGCCAGCACTCGCGCCTGCCGGTGTATCGGGACGGCGCGGATAATATCGCTGGCGTTTTGCATCTGCGCAACGCCCTGCCCCTGCTGGCGAGCAGTGAGTTCGGCAAGGAAAGACTGCTGCAGATCTTGCAGGCGCCTTATTTCGTTCCCGAAGGGACTCCGCTTAACAGCCAACTACTCAATTTTCAGGCGCAGAAACAGCGCTTTGGCCTGGTGGTCAACGAGTACGGTGACATCCTGGGATTGGTTACGCTGGAAGACATCCTGGAGGAAATCGTGGGCGAGTTCACCGCCGATTCATACACCATGATGAGGGGCGTGCGTGCGCAGCCTGACGGCGCCTTTCTTGTGGATGGCGGCGCCAACATCCGTCACCTCAACCGCATCATGCAATGGGAATTACCGACACACGGCCCCAAAACCCTCAGCGGCCTGATCACCGAGCATCTGGAAGCCATCCCCGATCCCGGCACCAGCCTGCGCATTGGCGATTATCTCATCGAGATCATTCAGACCGCCGACAACACCGTAAAAACTCTCAAGCTCAGCCGCCTGCAGCAAGAGCGCGCAGTCGGCAAACCTTAAATCCGGCAGTCGCTGAACGGGAGGAAAGAGAAACTCTCAACGGCACCTGGACGGCGCCGTTTTTTAGAGGACAAAAACACATCGCGCGGGTCCAACCAACCCTGGCCCGCGCATAGGGTCTTACAAAGCAAGGGGCGCATCCCTGCGCCACCTCGATGGGTCTAAATTTTTAGAAACCCATCAAACCATCATCATGCCGCCGCCGAAGGACGGGCGCGGAGCCGGTGCCGGTTTGCTTATGCTCATGGCGGGAGCCGCCTTCTTTTTGGGCGCCGCCTTTTTAGCTGCCTTTTTCGGAGCCGCCTTCTTTTTGGGCGCCGCCTTTTTAGCTGCCTTTTTCTTGGCAACCTTCTTTTTGGCCGTCTTTTTCTTGGCCGTCTTTTTCTTGGCCGTCTTGGCCGTTTTCTTAGCGGCCTTTTTCTTCGCAACCTTGCGCTTTACGGTCTTTTTAGCCTTGGCCTTTAAGCCTCTCTTCTTGACGCTCTTGGCCTTTTTCTTGACTACCTTCTTCTTGGTGCTCTTCGCTTTCTTTTTTGTTGCCATGTAGATTTCTCCTCACTTGGCTTGCTGCTGGAATGCCGCCCGGTACAGCTTAAGCGGAGCCCATTGGAAGCGTGGGCGGCCTTCAGCAGCAGGTTGATTATCAAATGCCTCCAATGGTCTCCATTTTCCTCAGTCTCACTTGTTCGTACGACAACGCAAAATTTAACCGGTTTTAATCCCAGGACAACGCGCCGCCGGTCTGATACTCGATCACGCGCGTCTCGAAGAAATTCTTTTCCTTGTGCAAGTCCAGCACCTCGCTCATCCACGGGAACGGATTGGCGGCGCCGGGATATTGCTCGGCCAGGCCGATCTGCGCGCAGCGCCGGTTGGCGATGAACTTCAGGTAATCGCCGAACATGGCGGCGTTCAGGCCCAACACGCCGCGCGGCATGGTATCCACTGCATAGCGGTATTCCAGTTCCACGCCCTGGCGGAGCAACGCAGCTATCTCCTCCTGGAACGCGGAACTCCACAGGTGCGGATTCTCAATCTTGATCTGATTGATGACATCAATCCCGAAGTTCATGTGCATGGACTCGTCGCGCAGGATGTACTGATACTGTTCGGCGGCGCCGGTCAGCTTGTTCTGCCGCCCCAGCGCGAGAATTTGCACGAAGCCGACATAGAAGAACAGCCCTTCCATGATGCAGGCGAACACGATCAGGCTGCGCAGCAACTGACGGTCGGTCTCCGGCGTGCCGGTCTTGAACGCGGGGTTGGTCAGGATGTCAATGAAGGGCAGCAGGAATTCATCCTTCTCGCGGATGCTGGGCACCTCGTGATACATATTGAAAATCTCGCCCTCATCCAGCCCCAGGCTTTCCACGATGTACTGGTAGGCATGGGTGTGGATCGCCTCCTCGAACGCCTGGCGCAGCAGGTACTGGCGGCATTCCGGGTTGGTGATGTGGCGGTAGGTCCCGAGCACGATATTGTTGGCGGCCAGGCTGTCCGCCGTGGTGAAAAAACCCAGGTTACGCTTCACCAAACGGCGTTCATCATCGGTCAGCCCGTTGGGGTTTTTCCACAGCGCGATATCGGCGGACATGTTGATTTCCTGCGGCATCCAGTGATTGGCGCAGCCGGCCAGATACTTTTCCCACGCCCACTTGTACTTGAATGGAACCAGTTGGTTCACGTCCGCGCTGCAGTTGATGATGCGCTTGTCTTCCACGCAGATCCGGCCGGTGCTGGTGGAAGCGATGGTATAGTCGTGTTCGTCCGCCTTGCCTTTTCTGGCGGCGCCCATCACCACCGGAAGCGGCACGGGCTTTGTTACTACGTTACCTTCATCCCATCTCAACATGACTGTTACCTCCCAAGTCCTTGTCGGGTCCGGCGCTTGCGCGCCTTGACCCGACCTACATTACTTTTCTCTTGTATCTTGTTACTTGTATCTGTTTTTACTGACATGCATCGCACTCCGGATCGGCTATCGCACACGCGCCGGCCAGCACACTGTCCGGCACTGCGTTCAGCGCACGGTCGGCGATGGTGGACTTCTCCGCGTGCGTCGCACCCAGGGTACGCAGGTAATAGGTGGTCTTGACGCCACGCAGCCAGGCGAGCTTGTATAGCTCATCGAGCTTCTTGCCAGACGGCTCGGCCAGGTACAGATTCAAGGACTGCGCCTGGTCTATCCACTTCTGGCGCCGGCTGCCAGCCTCCACCAGCCACTTCGCCTCGATCTCGAACGCGGTGGCGTACAAGGCCTTCAACTCCGCGGGCACGCGGTCTATCTGCTGCACGCTGCCGTTGAAATACTTGAGGTCGTTGACCATCACCTCGTCCCACAGGCCGCGCTGCTTGAGGTCGCGCACCAGATAGGGGTTCACCACCGTGAACTCGCCCGACAGGTTGGATTTCACGAACAGGTTCTGATAGGTCGGCTCGATGCTTTGCGTCACGCCGCAGATGTTGGAGATGGTCGCGGTGGGGGCGATGGCCATACAGTTGGAGTTGCGCATGCCCTGCGTCTTGACGCGCGCGCGCAGACCCTCCCAGTCCAGGCCGAGCTCGCTGTTCGTGCCGCGGTCCATTTCCAGATAACCGCCGCGCTGCTCTTCCAGCAGGCGGATGCTGTCCAGAGGCAGGATGCCGCGGCTCCACAGCGAACCGTCATAGCTCGGATAGCGTCCGCGCTCGGCGGCCAGATCGCTGGAGGCGAGAATGGCGTAGTAGCTTACGGCCTCCATCGAGGAATCGGCGAAGGCCACCGCCGCGTCCGAGGTGTAGGGCGTGCGCAGCTCGTAGAGCGCGTCCTGGAAGCCCATCAGCCCGAGGCCCACCGGGCGATGGCGCAGATTGGAGCGGCGCGCCTGCGGCACGCTGTAGAAGTTGATATCTATCACATTGTCCAGCATGCGCAGCGCAGTCTTTATCGTGCGCGCCAGCTTGGGCAGGTCCAGACCTTTTGGACTCACGTGCGCGGCCAGATTGACCGAACCCAGGTTGCACACCGCGATCTCCTCGTCCGAGGTGTTGAGCGTGATCTCGGTGCACAGGTTGGAACTGTGCACCACGCCCGTGTGCTGCTGCGGCGAACGCAGATTGCAGGCGTCCTTGAAGGTGATCCAGGGATGGCCGGTCTCGAACAGCATGGACAACATCTTGCGCCACAGGTTAAGCGCGGGCAGGCGCTTGTACACCTTGATCTCGCCGCGCGCGGCCTTTTCCTCGTAGCGCACATAGGCCTCTTCAAAGGCCTTGCCGTACAGGTCGTGCAGATCGGGCACCTCATTGGGAGAGAACAGCGTCCACTCGCCGCTTTCCTGCACCCGCTTCATGAACAGATCCGGCACCCAGTTGGCGGTGTTCATGTCGTGGGTGCGGCGGCGCTCGTCGCCGGTGTTCTTGCGCAGTTCCAGATATTCCTCGATGTCCAGGTGCCAGGTTTCCAGATAGGCGCACACCGCGCCCTTGCGCTTGCCGCCTTGGTTCACCGCCACCGCGGTGTCGTTGGCCACCTTGAGGAACGGCACCACTCCCTGCGACTTGCCGTTGGTGCCCTTGATATGCGCGCCCATGGCGCGCACGCGCGTCCAGTCGTTGCCGAGACCGCCGGAGTATTTGGCCAGCAGCGCGTTGTCCTTGATGGCGCTGTAGATGCCGTCCAGGTCGTCCGCCACCGTGGTGAGGTAGCAACTGGACAGTTGCGGGCGCAGCGTGCCGGCGTTAAACAGGGTGGGCGTGGAGCTCATGAAGTCAAACGAGGACAGTAGGTTGTAGAACTCGATGGCGCGCGCCTCGCGCTCCGGCTCGCCGATGGCCAGCCCCATCGCCACGCGCATGAAGAACGCCTGCGGCAGTTCGAAGCGGTTGCCCTCGCTGTGCAGGAAATAACGGTCGTACAGGGTCTGCAAGCCGAGATAGGTGAACTGGAGATCGCGTTCGGGCTGCAATGCCGCGCCCATGCGCTTGAGGTCGAACTGCGCCAGGCGCGGGTCGAGCAACTCCAGCGTCACGCCGCGCGCGACGTAGGCATTGAAATAGGCGGCATAACGCTCGGCCATCTCGGCGTGCGTGGCCGCCTCGTTGCTGCGTGCCAGGAAACTCAAGGCCTCGCCGCGCAGGTCATCGAGCAGCAGGCGCGCCGCGGCATAGGTGTACTCCGGCTCGCGCTCGATCAGCGTGCGTGCGCTCATCACTAGGGCGCGGCCCACGTCGGCCTCGGCTACGCCGTCAAACAGATTCTTTAACGTATCGTCCACGATGGCCTGCGCCGACACTCCCGCCAGGCCCTGGCAGGCCTCTTCCGCGATGCGCTGCAGGCGCACGCGATCCAGCGGCTTGCGCGCGCCGCCGGGCGCGGTGACGTTGAGCACCGGGGAGGGAATCGGCTGCGCGGTAACGGCGGTGGAGCGCTCGCGTTCGCGCTCCTGGGCGCGCTGTTCGCGGTACAGCACATAGGAGCGCGCCACCTTGTGTTCGCCGGCGCGCATCAGGGCCAGCTCCACCTGGTCCTGGATGTCCTCGATGTGTAGCATGCCGCCGCCCGGCATACGACGCGTGAGCGAGGCCACCACCTGCGCGGTCAATGCCTGCACCACTTCGCGGATGCGCGCCGAGGCCGCCCCGCTGCCACCTTCCACCGCCAAAAACGCCTTGGTCAGGGCGAGGCTGATCTTGTCCGGGTCAAACGTGGTGGCCTTGCCGTTGCGGCGGATGACGCGGAACTGGCCGGGCGCGGTGGCGGCGATGTCTATCTGCGCGCCCGCGGGAGAAACAGGATGGTAGGCGACATGGGTGTCAGCGCCGCCGATAGCGGTCTCAACACGAACCATGGGCATCGTTTCTGTCTGCATCGTTCTTCCTCTTACAGTTACAAATCTCATCAGCCCCGGAGCAAGTCCGGGGCAACCTTGGCTATCTACCCTGCCGTCTCGTCCAGACCCCTACATAATGGGTACCGACAGCAGGGTAAACACAATATGTAGTACACGTAGAGTGTTTTTTACTCCAGTTGGTATTGGCTTGTCAAGGGGTTTACAGGATCACGCAGGCCCGGAAACGGGCAGGGCTTGGCAGCAGCGATTATGGCGCCGCCTTGTGCTTGCCCTTTTGGAAGGTAAGCTGCCCGCCCTTCACGTCCACCGCGATGGTGTCGCCCGGGGCGAAATGGCCGGCGAGTATCTCCTGCGCGAGCGGGTTTTCGATGTGCTGCTGGATGGCGCGCTTCAGCGGGCGCGCGCCGTACACCGGGTCAAACCCAGTCGCGCCGATCTGATCCAGGGCCGCCTCGGAGAGGGTGAGATTCATGTCGCGCTCGCGCAGGCGCTGGCGCAGGTATTCGATCTGGATGCCGGCGATGGTATGAATCTGCTCGCGGGCGAGCGGGTGAAACACCACTACCTCATCCACGCGATTGATGAACTCCGGGCGGAAGTGCTGGCCGACGATCTCCAGTACCGCGCGCTTCATCGCGCTGTAATTTTCTTCGCCCGCCATATCCTGGATGACCTGCGAGCCCAGGTTGGAGGTCATCACGATCACGGTATTGCGGAAATCCACGGTGCGCCCGTGGCCGTCGGTCAGGCGCCCGTCGTCCAGCACCTGTAACAGCACGTTGAACACATCGTGATGCGCCTTCTCGATCTCGTCCAGCAGGATCACGGAATAGGGTTTGCGCCGCACCGCCTCGGTGAGATAACCGCCCTCCTCGTAGCCGACGTAGCCTGGCGGGGCGCCGATCAGGCGCGCCACCGAGTGCTTTTCCATGAACTCGGACATGTCCATGCGCACCATGGCCTCGTCGGTATCGAACAGGAACGACGCCAGCGCCTTGCACAGTTCGGTTTTGCCGACGCCGGTGGGGCCGAGGAACAAAAACGAGCCATTGGGCCGGTTGGGATCGGACAGGCCCGCGCGCGAACGGCGGATGGCATCGGACACCGCCTTCACCGCCTCGTCTTGTCCTACCACGCGCGCGTGCAAGGCGTCTTCCATGCGCAGCAATTTCTCGCGCTCGCCTTCCAGCATCTTGGAGACCGGTATGCCAGTCCATTTTGAAACGACTTCGGCGATCTCCTCTTCGGTGACCTTGTTACGCAGCAGCTTCTTCTCCTGCATCTCGGCCTGGGCCGCCATGTCCAATTGTTTTTGCAGCTCCGGAATGCGCCCGTATTGCAACTCGGACATGCGCGCCAGATCGCCCGCGCGGCGCGCCGTTTCCATCTCGATGCGCGCGCGGTCCAGGGCTTCTTTGATATGCTGCGTGCCGGCCAGCGCGGCCTTTTCGGCCTTCCAGATTTCTTCCAGTTCGGAGTAGTCGCGCTCCAGCTTGGTGATTTCGCTCTGCAAGATTTCGAGGCGCTTCCTGGAAGCCTCATCGGTTTCTTTTTTGAGGGCCTCGCGTTCGATCTTGAGCTGAATCAAACGCCGCCCCAGCTTGTCCATCTCCTCCGGCTTGGAGTCTATCTCCATGCGGATGCGCGAGGCGGCCTCGTCCACCAGGTCTATCGCCTTGTCGGGCAACTGGCGGTCGCTGATGTAGCGGTGCGAGAGCGTGGCCGCGGCGACGATGGCCGGGTCGGTGATGTCCACGCCGTGGTGCACTTCGTATTTCTCTTTCAGGCCGCGCAGGATGGCGATGGTGTCCTCCACCGTCGGCTCGTCCACCAGCACCTTTTGAAAGCGCCGCTCCAGCGCGGCGTCCTTCTCGATGTATTTGCGGTATTCATCCAGCGTGGTCGCGCCCACGCAATGCAGCTCGCCGCGCGCCAGCGCCGGTTTCAACATGTTGCCCGCGTCCATCGCGCCCTCGGCCTTGCCCGCGCCGACCACGGTATGCAGTTCGTCTATGAATAAAATGATGCGCCCTTCCTGCTTGGCGAGATCGTTCAGCACCGCCTTCAGGCGCTCCTCGAACTCGCCGCGGAACTTGGCGCCCGCGATAAGCGAGCCCATGTCGAGCGATAGCAGGCGTTTGCCCTTCAAGCCTTCCGGCACCTCGCCGTTGACGATGCGCTGCGCCAGACCCTCGACGATGGCGGTCTTGCCCACGCCCGGCTCGCCGATCAGCACCGGGTTATTCTTGGTGCGGCGTTGCAGGACTTGTATGGTGCGGCGGATCTCGTCGTCGCGCCCGATCACCGGGTCGAGCTTGCCCTGCTCGGCGCGCTCGGTGAGGTCAATGGTGTATTTCTCCAGCGCCCGGCGCTGTTCCTCGGCGTTGGGGTCATCCACCTTCTGACCGCCGCGCATCTTTTCGATGGCCTGTTCCAGCAAACCCTTGCTCGCGCCGTTTTTGCGCAGCACCTCGCCCAGCGCGCCCTTGTCCTCCAGCGCGGCGAGCCCGAACAATTCGCTGGAGATGTATTGATCCTTGCGCTGCTGCGCCAGCTTGTCGGTGACGTTGAGCAGACGCGTGAGATCGTTCGACACATGCACCTCGCCCGCCGTACCTTCAACGCGCGGCAGACGGTCGAGCATTTCGCCCAGTTGCGAACGCAGGCGGTTGACGTTGACATCGGCCTGGGTCAATAAATGACGCACGCTGCCACCCTGTTGATCGAGCAGCGCGGTCATCAGATGCGCGGGCTCGATGAACTGGTGGTCGCGGCCCACGGCGAGCGACTGCGCCTCGGCCAGCGCCATCTGGAATTTACTGGTGAGTTTATCCATGCGCATGGGTTGATCCTCGTATTGCCCAAGTAGATAGAGCTATTACCATCTGATTTCAAGTAGCAGGAAGAGGATAGGGATCACTCCATTCTGCCGGAAATATGAGTAAATTTGGGTGGATCACCGCTCACGCCCATCGCGCGGCGCGTGATGAGATTTTTTACCGGCGGCAGGGCGTCTGTGAGAGCCAGCCCCAGGTTGCGCGCCCAGCGCAGCGAGGCGCGCCGGCTGCCGAACAGACGGTGCAAGCCTTGCAGCGCCGCGATCATGGCCAGCACCTCGCCCTTGCGCGCGCGCTCGTAGCAGCGCAGCACGGAGCGTGCGCCGATATCCTTCCCGTGCGTGTGCGCTTCCATGAGTACTTCGGCCAACACGGCGGCATCGCCGAGGCCCAGATTGACGCCCTGCCCGGCGAGCGGGTGCACGGTGTGTGCGGCGTCGCCAATCAGCGCCGCGCGTGCCCCTATATATTGATCGGCGTGCACCAGGCGCAACGGAAAGCTCGCGCGCGGGCCGGCCGTCTCGATGCGCCCCAGCCCCTGGCGCGGTGTTTCCGCGCCGAGCGCGCTTTGCAGCTCGGCGATAAAACCGCTCTCGTCCAGCGCAAGCAAGGCTTGCGCGCGCTGCGCGGGCACAGTCCACACAATGGCGCTCGCATGCTCATCCGGGAGCGGCAAAAAGGCCAGCGGCCCGTCAGGCAAGAAACGCTGCCAAGCGGTGTGCTGGTGCGAGCGAGACGTCTTGACGTTCGCCACCACGGCGTGTTCGCCATACTGTTCGACGCGCGCGCTGATTCCCGCCAGCGCGCGCAGCGCGGAGTCCGCGCCATCGGCACCCACCACCAGAGCGGTCTTTAACCGCATGCCCTCCCTGGTGTTAAGCACGATGTGGTCGCCGCCCAGCTCCAATGTCTCTATGCTGGCCGGACAATGCCAGGTGATCTGGGCGCATTGTTGCAGGCGTCTCATTAATGCCGACTGGATGACGCGGTTCTCCACGATATAACCCAGCGTCTCTTCCCCGATCCCGGCGGCGTCGAAATGTATCTGGCCCGTGCCCGCGGCGTCCCACACGCGCATCTCATAAAACGGGCTGACGCCTTGCGCGCGGATGTCATCCCACACGCCGAGCGCCTGGAACAGGCGCGCCGAACCGAGCGTCACCGCGCTCACCCTGAGATCATGCGTTCCTTCCGGCCAGTGCAGCACGGGCGGCCTGGCTTCGATGAGCGCGACGCGCAAAGGGCGATTGCCGAGCGCGCAGGCGAGCGTGGCGCCCACAATACCCGCGCCGGCGATCACCACGTCATAGTCGTTCATACCTGCCTCGGCAGGTAGTGATCCAGCAATTCGATTAATTTTTGCAATGCACCGCGATTCTGCTCCACCAGACACCGTCCGCGCTCGCCCGCCGCATGACGCAGATTGGCGTCCCGCAAATAGCGCAACACCTCCGTGGCGAGCTCCGCCACGCTGGCTATTTCCGTCACCGCCCCCGCCTCGCGCAGCAGACGACTCACCTCGGTGAAGTTAAACATGTGCGGCCCGGTGATGAGCGGCAAGCCCAGCGCGGCGGGCTCGATCAAATTGTGCCCGCCCACCGGCGTCAGGCTGCCGCCCACGAAGGCCACATCCGAGGCGGCGTAGAACAACGGCAGCTCGCCCATGCTGTCGCCGATGAACACATCGGTGCGTTCATCGCAGGCGCGCCCTTCGCTGCGCAGCACGGTGCGCAAATCACGCTTGCGGCACAACGCCACCACCTTGGCGAAGCGCTCCGGGTGGCGCGGCACCAGCACGAGTAAACTGTGCGGCAATGCCTGCTTGACCGTATCAAAGGCATCCAGGATCAGTTCTTCTTCACCCTCACGCGTGCTGGCCGCGATCCACAGCGCGCGCTCCGTCCCCAGACTGCGGCGCAACACCGCCGCCTGTTCACGCAGGCTGGCCGGCAGCTTGATGTCAAACTTGATGCTGCCGGTG